>DAIREJ010000243.1:0-1837 GCA_036795635.1 Sodaliphilus sp. | reverse complement strand
CACCATTGCCGTCTACGTCGCCACGCAATGTGGTGACAGGCTCGTCATACTCGCCAAATTTGCGCTTGTTGGCCTGGTTGACATACATGTCGGTGTAATTGCCACTTGCACCATTGGCGAGCGGACGGCTGATGAAGGCCACAATCTCCATGTTCTCGGTCTTCCAGCTCGAAGGAATGGTGTACTCGAAAGTATTGGAATACTTGTTGTCGCCAACCCTGTTGATATCAACACCATATACCGAGCCAAGCGCTTTGCGGAAGACATGATTGTGCACATAGTCATATACCCAAACATTATCGTCTACTTGTTTATAAACCAATCCGTCCTCGGTAAGGAATACCGACAATTTAGAATCAGCACCCACAAAGACGTCAAAATCGGGAGCGATTTCACCATCGACGGTGATGACCGCATTGCGGGTGTCCGCGTCGAATGTGCTGTTGATGTTGACCGTGGCAAAGCTGGGTGTCTCAGCCAGATAATCAAAGAAGTCGCTCAAATATTGAGCATACTCCTCATGGTATTGCTCATTATAACCGAGGCTGTTAGCAATGACTGCATCACTTTCCCAACCGGTGGATCGGTCAAAAGCTCCCGTAGGCCAACCGCCAGCGTTCATGTAATTGAACAGTGTGTTGGCTTCTGATGTCTCATATGGATCAGGGCTGGAATCATCTAGGGTACCGTGGATAGCTACCATAGCAATATCGTCACGCAAATTCATAACAGTGTTGAGGAATCGAGCGCCAAGCGGACACCACCTGCAAGTGTTGGAGGTGAACTCCTCAATCAGGTGCATCTGGCGTGCGAAGCCGATACCGTTCTTATAGATTTTGAATACACGGCTAACCGATGTTGGACTTTCTATAGGTGCTCCATTCAACGAGTTCACAGCAACCGTTAAGGTGTGGCTGCCCAAGGCTAAACCTGCCGAGGGAATGGCACCCTCGATGGTCAAAGTATTTTTTCCAAAGGCTTCAGGATTACTGATGGTAGTCACGAGTTCCCCGTCAATAAGCACATCATAGGTACAAGCACCAACAGCGACCGTTGCGGTACCCAAATTCTTGGTATTGAATGTGTATTCAATATCATTGCCCAGTTTAATCATTTTTTCGAGCTGGAGACCATTTACATTGACCATGTACTCGGGGAAGTTGTCACTCTCGACCACGCACTGTACACTCAGATTGCCGTAAGCATCAAAGCCTGAAACTTCACTCCATGAGAGGCCGTTTTTCAGGAGGGTGGGATAAATATCACCGACCTGGACTGCCGAGATGGGATACTGACCGCTGGACTGTGTGTATTCAAAACCGATTAACAGACCCTGGCCAGTGGTGAGGCTGATATCATAGGGTGTTGTCAGTGTGATCTCGTTCCAGCCAGCTGCAGTGGAGTTGCAAGTATATGATTTTACGGAGCCTATCGCACCAGCTGCACTCACTTTGGCTACCAATACCTTTGAAATCTTGGCGGCATTGGCCATACCCACGCGGAATTTGACAATCTTGCCACCGTTGAATACTGCCACTTCTTCGGGGGTGATGATGGTGCCGATTTGCTTCGTGCCGGCACTAGTGAATCCAACACCCTCGTCGGATGATGCGACATCGTCGGTGGTATAGTGACCCATAATCAACTGGTTGGCTGCAAGGTCAACGCGTGACGTCGTCATGAGTTGATGTTGATTGAAACTCATGAACGCATAGGGCGAACGCTTAAAATCACGGTTACTTTCCAGCAGCTGGGCGCAAATGGCTATGGGCAGGATAACTGCAAGCATCAGGAATACTAATTTCTTCATAACAATTGTTGTTTAGGTTAATAAGAG
>DAIREJ010000242.1:0-2076 GCA_036795635.1 Sodaliphilus sp. | reverse complement strand
GCCCCGTCCCACCCCGAGAATCGTAGAATCCGCTGTTATTACGCTTGACGAATGAGATTTCCAACTATTTTTTCATACCTGCTGTTAACCTTGGTGCCACAGGCTGTGCAAGCTGGAGGCGAAGAAGTACGGTGCCCGATTGTGAGAATTGAGGCCGAGCGACTGTCTGACTTGAACATACCGCGCAGCGGGCACAAGACACTGTGTGTCAAAGGCGAGCCCATAGAACTATCGACAAGCAAAGTGCTTATCGCTGGAGGTCACGAGAAAGAGTTGGGCGTTGGACAAACCTATATGGCCGAACTGTATGATCCCGTGACGCACACATCCCAGGGCTTCGCAAGCCTTGATACGAAGCGTGCGCTGCCAACGGCTCTTGCACTGGACAGCGGCAGGGCTGTGATTGCCGGCAACTGGCATCATACCGACGCCATTGAGATGTTTGACGGCAAGAACCATTTCATCCGCGTGAATGGAGTGACCATGGGACGAAACACGCCGTTCATCTTGCGCACAGGCAGGAACAATGCAATCATAGTGGGGAGCAGAGACACCGTGGGCAATGGAGATTTGTTTCTGGAGAATCATCCTCTCAAGCGGCCTTTATCGGCGATATGTCTACGGATGACTATTCCTATCTCTTACTGCTGGAAAACGACCAGGGCAAGTTGGCCATAGCCCGCACATCTGGCGAGGAATTCGCGCTATTAGCTACCGATGTGCCCATCCCAACAACATGTCAGTGGGGTGATATCAAGTACTATTTCCCCATTATTGCCGACAGGCAGCATCAGCGGGCCTATCTCCTTGGTATGGATGCCAATGCCTTTGGTTCTGCACAGGCCTCGACACGAGCATATGTCGTCACCATTGACTACTCGGCTATCCCTGCCCACTTGACACTGGGCTACACCGATGTGATGACCGATATCGACATCTGTAATTGCTTACTCACCGACGACGGAAACCTGATGCTGACCGGTGGCATGCCCACGAGCAGCAATTTCCGCCCCACAGCCGCCACATGGCTCCTGCACGTCAGCCCACGAGAACTTTCGGCAGGCACCGGATTTTCCATGTGGGGATGGGGTGCGGCCCTGCTGGCGGCAGGACTTTTGGCCGCACCTATGCTTTATTACCATCGCAAGAGAAGCCATCGCAAGAGAAGCCAGCACAAAGAAGCAAAAGCATCTCCAACCGGCAAAGAAGAATGCCCCGAGTTGTCCTGCGGCAAAGAAGCCGACCTGATTAACCGCATCTGCCAGGTGGTGGAAGATAAAAAACTCTACCTGAACCCCGACTTGAAGGTGTCAGACATCGCAACCGAGTTGAACACCAACCAGCGCGCCGTCTCAAACAGCATTAATGCCCATCGCGGCACGTTCCGCCAGTTTATAAACGCCTATCGTGTGTCACATGCCCAGGAAATGCTACGCAGCCAATCCGATGTCACTATCACTGAAGTGTGGCTTTCGTCAGGCTTTTCGAGCGAATCATCATTTTTCCGCATCTTCAAGGCCACAACAGGATCAACACCCCTCAACTGGAAGCAGAACGCCTACTGACATCAATTCATCAACGACAAACAGGAAAACGACTCTTAAAACGTGATTTAAGAGTTGTTTTTCTTGTTTTGAAAGTTACTCTTGGCATCTTTCCAATACATTTGTGAATCACAAAACAACACAATTTCATTAAACATCCTTTTAAACCTATTCTACAATTATGAAAAAGTATTTACTCTTTTTGTTTTTATTATCCGTGTGCTGGCTGCCGACCAATGCCGAGGCCGTTCGTCTGGGTGATGTTGACCTGGACGGCAACGTCACCATCAGTGACGTGACCACCCTTATTGATTACCTGCTAAGCGGCAGCTGGACAAGTGAATCGGAATGGGTGAACCGTGGCGATGCCGACTTGGACGGCCAGGTCACCATCAGTGACGTAACCAACTTGATAGACTACCTGTTGAGCGGCAACTGGTCAGGTGCCCCACTGTCCCAGACGTTCACGATAGGCGACGTAAACTTCAAAATGGTTGCCGTCGATGGCGGCACATTCTCGATGGGCGGCACT
>DAIREJ010000241.1:1852-2316 GCA_036795635.1 Sodaliphilus sp. | reverse complement strand
CAAAGAGGTCATCCAACATGTCAACTTTTTTACAATGGGTGCCACGTCGATCAATGCATTCGTCAAAATTATACTTGGGCATTAGAGTCTATTTTTTTGATTTAAGGAAAATATTGTTGATAAATCAAGGGCAAAATTAGCATAATTTTATGAAATATGATTACATTTGCAGACCTTAATTCAAAATATGATGAATCAGACTATCCATTTTATCAAGATGCACGGTGTGGGAAATGACTACATCTTTGTGGACACATCCCTCTACCCTATCGAGAATCCCGAGGCCGTCGCCATCGCTTGGAGCCGTTATCACTTTGGCATCGGCAGTGACGGGCTGGTGCTCATCGGCAAGTCAACGACCCCTCAAGCCGACTTCACGATGCGCATCTTCAATTCCGACGGGTCCGAGGGGCTGATGTGCGGCAACGCCGCCCGCTGCATCGGCAAGTATGTGTTTGAACGGG
>DAIREJ010000241.1:0-1842 GCA_036795635.1 Sodaliphilus sp. | reverse complement strand
GGCTTGACCCACAAGCGACAAATCCGCCTAATGACAGCATCGGGCATCAAGACACTTGACCTGGACGTGAACAACGCAGGCATCGTAGAAAGCGTGACCGTGGACATGCTGGCTCCAGTTATGGAAGACAGGCATCTCTTCTTACCCGACGGCGAGGCTCTGCCCGACGGCGTGTTTGTCTCAATGGGCAATCCCCACTATGTCATCTTCGTGCACGACATCGACGCCGTGGACGTGGCGCGCGAGGGCTCTCGCCTGGAACGTCACCCGCGATTCCCCCAGCGCAGCAACATCGAGTTTGCCCAGGTCAAGGACGACGGCATCCGCATTCGCGTGTGGGAGCGAGGTAGTGGCATCACCATGGCTTGTGGCACCGGCGCCTGCGCAACAGCGGTTGCAGCAGCCCTCACGGGACGCAGCGGTCGCCAATCCCACATCATCATGGACGGAGGCGCCCTCGACATCGACTGGCGTGAAGATAATGGGCACGTTTACCTGAGTGGTCCTGCAACCATCGCCTTTGAAGGCACAGCCGAACTGCCAGAGTTCTAATTGATTGATTTTTCGACTAATCACTTGCACATTCCAATATTCTTAACGATATTTGTCATCACTTTAATAACAATCTCAAAACAATAGAAATGATGAAATCTAAATTACTTTTCGCAATAGCGCTCATTCTCGCAGCGACTCAAGGATGGGCTGCATCGGCAGTCATCACCGCTAGCGTTGAAAGCCTGAACTTCGGCGAGGTGGAGATCGGCTATCCCGTGACCCAAAACTTTGTAGTGACAGGACAAAACCTGAGTGATAATATCAATTTGGCGCTTGAGGGAAACCACACCTATTTCTATCAGGTGACACCCGAGACCATCACGCCCGAGGCCGCAGCTGCCGGTGTCACCGTGACAGTGAAGTGCCTCCCGGTTTCCCAATACATTCGGCCTGTCAATGTCGTGCTCACAAGCGCTGGCGCCGATGATGTACTTATTCCGTTGACAGCTGATCCATTCTTCCCCGAAGTCATGTTCTTGAACAATTGGACCGAAAGTTTCACCGCCTATGTCGGTCAAATGGTCATCCACAAAGGCGCCATCAGGTTTGCTGATGCCGAAGTCCCGACCGACCCCAACCAGCCCGTTGACAGGTCTAACGGCGAGGATGGCGACGTCATGATCTGCGCGATTCCCGGTGGCGGCAACTATTCATTCCAGATCGCAGGAGCCGATAAATGCCACTTCTCGGCTCGAATCGTGAACGCGAGCTCGATCACCAACATCTGCACCGTCGCTATCAGCTACATTCCCCGCACTTGCGGCACACATGATGCTACCCTCAAAGTTACCTGCATCAAGGCCGGCGTGCCCACAGTTACCATCAACCTGCATGGTGAATCAACGGGGATTTTGGGCGACCTTAGCGGCAATGGCATCATTGACATGGACGACCTCAGCACGATGATCAACTGCTTGTTGATGGGCAACCGCACATATATTGGCGACATCAACGATGATGGTGTGTTCAACATGGACGACCTGACCACACTCATCAACCGCCTTGTAACAGAATAAAGCCAAAGCGCATAACACTGGTTATCTGACTTGCTTCAGTCAAATGACCAATCAAAAAGAATCATAAAAATCGGCAAACATCAGTTTGTCGATTTTTTTGTGTACCTTTGCAGTCGGTTTACAGAATGACCATTAACTCAAAACCGACAACAAAAAACTAAGGACTTAAAACTTAAAACTTATATAATAATGATTAACCAGCAATTACTGAATCCAAAGAGTATTGTCGTCATTGGCGGCAGCAACAACGAGCAGAAGCCCGGTGGCGCTA
>DAIREJ010000240.1:0-2352 GCA_036795635.1 Sodaliphilus sp. | reverse complement strand
CAGGTGGTGATGCTTGAGGAACTAGTGGTGACGCCTAGTGGCAACGGTGTCACTCAGCAGCCTTCATGGAGTGTTATGGGCATCGCCAATGTACTCTATTTCATCGGGGTGGCTCTGATGGTCGCATGGCTGTTGCATAGCCAATGGGGCCTGCACAACCTGTTGAAACAGGGCCGACGTGAGGCGCTGCCTAACGGCATCACGCTGCATGTTGTCCCTGGCGACCAGTCGCCGTTCAGTTACTTCAAGCACATCGTGATCAGCGAGCAGGATTACCGCGATAACCCGCAGGAGATTCTCACCCACGAGTTGGCACACATCGGCCTGCGGCACTCATGGGATGTGATGTTCACTGAACTGGTCAAGTTGTTACAGTGGTGGAATCCTGCCGCCTGGCTATTGTGCCGTGAGTTGCGACAAGTGCATGAATACGAGGCCGATATGGCCGTATTGAACCAAGGCGTCGACGTGAAGCAGTACCAGTTGCTGCTCATACGAAAGTCCGTCGGGGACCAGCTATTCTCGATGGCAAATAACTTCAATTATCAATCTCTAAAAAAACGAATCCGTATGATGACGATTAACAGAAGCAGCCGATGGAATAGATTGCGCGCGCTGGCTGTGGTGCCCGTGGTCGCATTGGCGCTGTTGGCTTTTGCCAACCCGACAGATGAAGAACAGCCCGAATTGGTTGTTGTGGCCTATAATCCGGCCAGTGTAACCCCGTCTAACGCCGTCCAGCCCGCTCAGCCCGAGACAGCACCGGCGGCAGTAGAGAAGGCAGTGAAAGAGAAGGCTCCCGAGCCCGTTGAGCAGGATAACAAGGTGTATAATTCTGTTGAGCAGATGCCGGAATTCCCTGGCGGCGTTGTAGAAATGATGAAATTCTTACAGATGAATATCAAATATCCCCCTATGGCTGCCGTGAACAAGATTGAAGGGCGTGTGGTCGTGCAGTTTATCATTGACGCGACTGGACAGGTCGGTGATGTTAAGGTGGTGCGCTCAGTGGATGAGGAACTTGACGCTGAGGCCGTGCGAGTTGTCAAATCAATGCCCAAGTTTGAGCCTGGCCGTCAAGACGGCAAAGCCGTTGCGGTATGGTACACCCTGCCCATCTCCTTCAAGCTCCAGAGCGATTCCCAAAAACAGTTACCAAGTGAGTAATAAAAGGCTTCTTGCTTGATGTTGAAAAAAGGAACCCTCGGCGCTGTCTATAGCACCGAGGGTTTCTTATATGGATATATATTGTCGCGGGGATTACGCCCCACGCAGTCAAAGGCATCAAGTGTCGATGGTGGCGTAGGTGGCGTTCTCCTCGATGAAACGGCGGCGCGGATCGACGTCCTCGCCCATGAGCATCGAGAAGATGCGATCGGCCTCGGCAGCGTCGCTGATGTTGACGCGCTTGAGCAGGCGGTTGTTGGGATCCATGGTGGTCTCCCACAGCTGCTCGGGGTTCATCTCACCCAGACCTTTGAATCGCTGCACGGTGACAGCATCCTCGTTGCCGCCGGCATATTCGTCGATGAAGCGGCGCAGATGCGTCTCATCCCAGCAGTACTCCTCGCGGTTGCCCTTCTTGGTGCGGGCACGATACAGCGGCGGGGTGGCGATGTAGAGGTAGCCGTTCTCGATGATGGGTCGCATGCGGCGGAAGAAGAAGGTCATCAGCAGGGTGTCGATGTGCGCGCCATCGACGTCGGCATCGGTCATGATGATGATGCGGTGGTAGCGCAGCTTGCTCAGGTTGGCCTCTTTGGGGTCTTCCTCGGTGCCAATGGTCACGCCCAGAGCACGGAAGATGGTGACGATCGAATCGCTCTCAAACACCTTGTGGTCCATCGCCTTCTCGACATTGAGGATTTTACCGCGCAGGGGCAGGATTGCCTGGAACTTGCGGTCACGGCCCTGCTTGGCGCTGCCGCCTGCCGAGTCACCCTCGACGAGGAAGAGCTCGCTCTCGGCGGGATCCTTCGACGAGCAGTCGGCGAGTTTGCCGGGCAGACCACCGCCGGCGAGCGGCGACTTGCGCTGCACCTTGAGGCGGGCGTTCTGGGCGGCATGGCGTGCCTGAGCGGCGAGGATGACCTTCTCGATGACGGTCTTGGCCTGGTTGGGATGTTCCTCCAGATAGTTGTTCAGCGCTTCACGCACGGCGGTCTCGACGGCACCGATCACCTCGTTGTTACCAAGTTTGGTCTTGGTCTGGCCCTCGAACTGGGGTTCCAGTACCTTGACCGAGATGATAGCAGTAAGGCCCTCACGGAAGTCCTCAGGCTTAATCTCGACCTTGGCCTTCTCGAGCATCTTGTTGTCCTCGGCATACTTCTTAAGCGTCGAGCCGAGGCC
>DAIREJ010000239.1:0-2368 GCA_036795635.1 Sodaliphilus sp. | reverse complement strand
CGTGGGCGAAGTCATACATGGGATAGACGTTCCACTTGTTGCCCGTGCGCCAGTGTGGCGTTTTGATGATGCGGTAGATAATGGGATCGCGGAAGTGCATGTTGCTCGACGCCATGTCGATCTTGGCGCGCAACACGCGGCTGCCCTCGTCGAACTCGCCCGCGTTCATGCGCTGGAACAGGTCCAGGTTCTCCTCGACTGAGCGGTCGCGGTAGGGGCTGTTGATGCCGGCGACAGTGGGTGTGCCCTTCTGCTGGGCAATCTGCTCGCTGGTCTGGTCATCGACGTAGGCCTTGCCTTCCTTGATGAGGCGGATGGCGAAATCGTACAGTTTGGGGAAGTAGTCGCTGGCATAGTAGAGCCTGTCGCCCCAGTCGAAGCCCAGCCAGTGGATGTCGCGCATGATGGCCTCGACATACTCGGTGTCCTCCTTTTGCGGGTTGGTGTCGTCGAAGCGCAGGTTACAGGTGCCGCCGAACTTCTCGGCAACGCCGAAGTCCATGCAGATGGCCTTGGCATGGCCGATATGGAGATAGCCGTTGGGCTCCGGCGGGAAACGCGTGTTGAGGCGTCCGCCATTCTTACCAGCCGCCAGGTCGTCGGCGACAATCTGCTGCACAAAGTTCAAGGGCTTCTTCTCTTCGCCCTCAGCATTGATGTTTTCAATAATCTCCGCCATATTATTTGAAATGATGAGTCGTTATTTGATGAATAATCGGCAAAATTACAAAAATCTGCTAAAAACCGCTTCAATTTGCAGCAAGTTTTTTAGACAAACTGGCAAGAAATGTCAATTAGAGGGAAAGTGTATGTCGGGAATGTGTAAGTCAAGAAACGGTCTATGCTTAAAAATCATCAGTTTTTGAACTGAAAATGTCAAAAATTCTAAATAGGGCTGCAAGAATTGAAAAATTGTTAGTGTTTTATGGTGCGGGGGTGACAAACTTGCAGTAATTTTGTGGGCGTAAAAAAGATTGAAGAACGTTTATACAAACCAAACTATAAAGACGATGAATGATAATTTGAGTTATGTTGAGCACATGAGGCTGACTTACAGGCCCAAGTTGCCCGCAACCCTGCGCTGCCCCGTGCGCGCCGTGAAAGGCGAGCCCACCCAGTCGGTAGCCGACCAAGAAGCCATTAAGGCACTGTTCCCTAAAACCTATGGTTTGCCCGAATTGACCTTCGAACGTGACGACTCGGCCATGCCTCCCGAGAAGCCCTTCAACGTGGGTGTCATCCTGAGCGGCGGTCAGGCCCCTGGTGGTCACAACGTGATTTGCGGTCTGTTTGACGGTATCAAGGCGTTGAACAAGTATTGCCGCCTGTATGGTTTCCTGGGCGGTCCCAACGGCCTGGTGAAGCACCGCTACCGTGAGCTCACCGAGGACGAGATCGAGAAATACCGCAACACCGGTGGCTTCGACATCATCGGCTCGGGCCGCACCAAGCTGGAGAAACCTGAGCAGTTCGAGGCAGGCCTTGAGATCCTGCGCGAGCTCAAAATCGTTGCGCTGGTGATCATCGGCGGCGACGACAGTAACACCAACGCAGCTGTGCTGGCCGAGTACTTCGAGGCCCATGATGCAGGCGTGCAGGTGATCGGCGTGCCCAAGACCATTGACGGTGACCTCAAGAACGAGCACGTGGAGATCTCCTTCGGCTTTGACACGGCCACCAAGGTGTACAGCGAGCTCATCGGTAATGTGGCTCGTGACTGTAACTCAGCCAAGAAATACTGGCACTTCATGAAGCTGATGGGACGCTCGGCGTCGCACATCGCACTGGAGTGCGCCCTGCAGACCCGTCCCAACTACTGCATCATCAGCGAGGAGGTCGAGGCACGCGAGATGACGCTGCACGACATCGCCGAGGATATTGCCAATATCGTTGTCAAGCGTCACAACATGGGCATGGACTACGGAACGGTTCTCGTGCCCGAGGGCATTGTGGAGTTTGTGCCAGCAATGAAGAAACTCATCGCCGAGCTCAACGACCTGCTCACCAACCATCCCGAGGTGACCCGTCTGCGCGACATGGAGCAGAATGAGTTTGTGAGCGCTCACCTGAGCGAGGAAAACCGAGTCATCTACAACTCGCTGCCCGATGACGTGGCCCGTCAGCTCACACTGGACCGCGACGAGCACGGCAACGTGATGGTGTCGCAGATCGAGAGCGAGCGCCTGCTGAGCCGCATGGTGGCTCGTGTGCTCGAAGAGCGTGCTGAGGCCGGTGAGATCGAGCCGATCAAGTTCAAGACACAGCACCACTTCTTCGGCTACGAGGGACGTGCGTCCTTCCCGTCGAACTTTGACGCAGACTACTGCTACTCGCTGGGTTACAACGCTTCGCACCTCATCTTTGTGGG
>DAIREJ010000238.1:0-2444 GCA_036795635.1 Sodaliphilus sp. | reverse complement strand
AGAGCCCACAGTTCGCGAGCGGTGCGGAACTTGGCAATCTCCATGAAGTAAACCGTCGAAACACCCATGTTGAACTTGATGCGGTTGGCCACCTCATCGGCGCTGAAACCAGCCTCGGTCAGCAGGGCCATCCACTCACATCCCCAAGCCAGGGCATAACCCAGTTCCTGGTAGATGTAGGCTCCGGCGTTGTTGAGCATCAGCGAGTCAACGCTGAGTACGCGCAGGTGAGCAACGGGTTTCACGATGTTCATCAGCTCGGTGGCCATGGCAACGATGTCGCCAGGGAAAGGCTCGCCGTGCTTGAACATGCGCTTGAACGGATTAAAGGCGATGCTGCCCACGAAGTAGTCCTCGCAGCCTGCAGCCTTGACTAAGTCAACAAGTTCCTTGGCATACTTCACTGCGCACTTGGGACAACACTGCAGGTTGATTTCAACAGCACGCAAATCGATGCCATTCAGCAGGGCCTTCAAATCCACGTCGCCACCGTGGAAATGGAAACCGAGTGAGTTGATACCCTTGCCCAGCACCTCAAGCGCTTTGGCATTGGCAGCCTGCACATCGTCAACATCGATGTTCTGGCGCACTTTCCAGTCATTGTTGTGGCGAGTGCCGCGAACATAGGGGAACTCGCCGGGGAGCGATTTGGTTTGCTTCAGGTCAGCAATGTCCACGCTGCGATAAAGCGGCTGGGCACTGAAACCCTCGTTTGTCCGCCAAACCATTTTCTTCTCAAAGTCGGCCCCTTTCAGGTCAACTTCGGCCTTGGCACGCCACTCCTCGGGAGTGACAGGCGCGAATTGGTCGAACAATTTTTTTGTTTCTGCCATAAAAATAGTAAAATTATATAGTAACCTTAAAATATTAGATTCAGTCACTTTTAGTCCTTTAGGACTATTCAACCTGCAAAGGTACTACTATTTCCCGAAATATATGCTCATTTTTACTGAATATTCACATTAAATAATAAGTGCTCATGTGATAATTTGCTTGAATGGGAAGAAAAGTGTAATTTTGTGAACTCATAATGAAGACAGTGATGGTACAGCGAATGGATTGGGACCGATTGATTTCAGACAAACGTTTGGGATTGGAACATTACCACGACGAGAAGGGTGGGGTGCGCAGTGATTTTGAGCGCGACTATGACCGCCTGGTGTTCTCGTCGCCCTTCCGTCGCTTGCAGAACAAGACACAGGTCTTCCCGTTGCCCGACAGCATCTTCGTCCACAACCGTCTGACGCACAGCCTGGAAGTCTCCAGCGTGGGCAAATCGATGGCCCGCGAGGTGGTCATCCGCCTCATGCCGCGATACAAGGGTGAAACCTGGGCCGAGAAACTGCGTGACATCGGTGAAATCGTCGCTGCAGCTTGTCTCGCTCACGACTTGGGCAACCCGCCGTTCGGACACTCGGGCGAGAAGACCATCGGGGCCTACTTTAGCGAGGGTAAAGGGTTGGAATTCAAGGATAAATTCACTGTTGAACAGTGGAACGACCTCATTCATTTCGAGGGAAATGCCAACTCGTTGCGCACGCTGGTCCATCAGTTTAACGGGCGCCGTCCCGGCGGCTTTGCCATGACCTATTCGACTCTGGCCTCCATCGTGAAATATCCTTACTCGTCGATGCATGCCGGTGAGAAAGGCAAATTCGGTTTTTTCACCACCGAGAAGGAAATCTTCAAGCGCATTGCCGATGAGTTGGGACTGATTCGCCTTGAGGAGGACCGCTATTGCCGTCATCCGCTCGTCTATATCGTCGAGGCGGCCGATGACATCTGCTATCAGATCATGGACATTGAGGACGGTCACAAACTCAGGATTATCAGCACTGGCGAGACCATCGACCTCTTGCTGGGCTTTTTCAACGAAGAGCGTCAGGCGCATCTGCGTGAGCACATGGAACGGGTCGCCGACCCCAACGAGAAAATCGCTTACCTGCGCTCCTGTATCGTCGGCCTGCTGGTAGAGCAGTGCGCCGCCGTGTTTGCTGCTCACGAGGACGAAATCATGGAGGGACGCTTCGAGGGCAGCCTCATCGATCGTATCGACCCGCTGCCCGCTGCGGCCTATCAGGCGTGCAGCACGCTGGCCTTCAACAAACTATACCGCGCAAGCTATGTCGTGGATGTGGACCTGGCCGGTAACCGCATCATTAATCTGCTGCTGGAGAAACTCATCGAGGCCGTCATGCACCCCGAGCGCAACTATTCCCAGTTGTTGATGAACAAATTCCCGCAGCAGTATGACGTTCATGCGCCCACACTCTTCGAGCAGGTGCAGGCTGTGCTTGACCACATCAGCGCGATGACCGACGTGTATGCCCTCAACCTTTACCGTCAGCTTGACGGCATCTCCATCCCCACAGTATAAAAACTAAGGACTACGAAGGCCTAGGGTCGCCTCTCACTCATGACAAATTCCAGCATTCCGCCCGCTA
>DAIREJ010000237.1:0-2465 GCA_036795635.1 Sodaliphilus sp. | reverse complement strand
ACCTCAAGCCTTGTCTTGAACGGGTTGATATAATAGGACAAGTTACTGTTGAAAATCAGATTGTTAGCATGGTTTTTATAAGTGTCCCAACTGATGTTCATATGAGAGTACTGCAATGAATTGCTCCATGTGATGTATTTATTGATGTTCCAGTCGTGCATAATCACGAACGCGAGTGCGGAGTGTCTCGTGTTCACGAATGACTGCTGATACAATCCATCCACGTGACTATAATAGTCGCTGATAGCATGCTTGGAAGACTGATAAACACCCGCCAAGATGAGATTCTGCCACAGCACCGCCTGCAGATTCACTTCATGATTCAAGCTTGGTTTCAGCCCAGGATTCCCTTGACAGACCATCCTGTCGTCCAGGTTATATCCGATGGGCGATAACTGATACAGTTTTGGGTATTCCATCCTTGTGGAGTAGTCGGCGCTGACCTGCACATTCTGTGAAGGGACAAAATTCAGCGATGCTGCAGGTAGAAGTCGATTGTATGTATTGGAAGTAACCTTGTCACTAATATGGATAGACTCGAAGGCCAGTCCTACTCGTCCACTCAACTTGTCGTTCAACGTGTAATCGAGATAGGAGAACACATTGTGCCTGTTCTCATCTGATTTTGTAACAGGAATATTGCGTTGGCCGAATCTGTAGAGAGCCCAAGTGGCCGAATATCCAAAATCCACAGAAAGCTTGTCATTCGGGCTGAACACGGCATCAACGGTTCCCTTGTAATAATTCTTCTTGTGGGTGGAATAGACATCATTGAGTAAGGTTTCATGCATCGAATAGGTATTGCGATTGTCTGTCTTGAATAGGTTGTAGTTCAAGTCAGCATATAGCTTCCACTTTTGGCAGATGGTCCAGTTATAGATAACAGAAAACTTGAAGTCATTGCTTTTCACGTCATTGCCTATCAGTTCGCTAAAGTTGGTTGTCACATTGTCCGTGGAAGTGCCCATGTAGTCATATTGGGTAGAATGACGCCTGTTGTCATGTATAAAAGAGCCCCGCAGTGACAGCGTCTGGTTGTCGGCAACTTTCCAGTCCAGACCGAGGTTTGCCGCATGTGCATTGCTCTTATTGTGGTCATTGGGATTGTCTGTAGTGTATTCCTTGCTGGACAAATCGGACAGACCTGGATAGACCTTACTGTAGGAAATCGGGTAGTTCCACCTGATATGGCCATAGACATAGCCAACGTTAAAGTTCCATTTCTTGTCGGTATGCGAGTACTGGATGTTGGGTTGCTCATTGACAATGTGGTCATCGCCATTGTTGCCTGGCGATACAATCGTGAAGTTGTTAATGGACAAGCCGTTTCCCACATAATCATTTTTGAGTTTGATGTCAATGACATATTTATAGCCGGCAATAACGTATCTGCCAGGCAATTCATGGATGATTTCTATCTCCTTGACCCTTTTAGGATCGATTGCCCTGACATAATCAAAGTTTCGTTCCTGCCCGTCAACTATCACAAGCACCCGTTCGTCGTTCTTAACGCTGACTTTTGATTTCAATTGGTCGAACTTCACACCAGGCAGCAAGTTCATTATATCGAATACATTGGTAACGCCCTTGCGATGGTTTTCAGTGATTTTAAACACATCGCTTTTAGGCTTGTGCTTGATGAGATTCTCGGTAAACACCAGTTCAGGGAGTGTGACCTCCATGATGGAGTCCTGCCCGTTTTGACCCATGATGTCAAAGAACAGGCTTCCGAGCATAAAGAATGTCCATAATCTTCTCATAATAAATGATTTATTTAAAAATGAGTTTTTATTGAAGCAAAATCAATCGGTTTGGTAAGGGCGTACGAAGCCCTAGATGGGTATTTCTTCCCCACTTGGGGAGAGAAGGCGCCCATTTTATAAGAGGCTTGAAATAAAGGCGTTAGTCGTTGCGATACTCGAGAATGTCGCCAGGGGTGCAGTCCAGGGCGCGGCAGATGGCGTCAAGGGTAGAGAAGCGGACGGCCTTGGCTTTGCCGGTCTTGAGGATCGAGAGGTTGGCAATCGTGATTCCAACGCGTTCGCTCAGTTCATTGAGCGACATCTTGCGGCGCGCCATCATCACATCAAGATTCACGATAATCATAGTGCAAATGGGGGTTAAATGGTTAACTTCTGTTCCTCGGCGGCGTCATAGGCCAACTTGTAAAGTATGGCGACAAGTACTGCCACTATCGCATAGACAAACGGGGTGTCGGTCAGGCCCCATTCATAGTGATCCGTCGCCGAGCAGGCATAACCCATGTTATCGCTGATGAACGAATGAATGGGCAATACTATCGCCATGATCCACAAGAGCACCACATTGGCACGGTTGAATATCGTTCCCCCTTTCAGGTATTTGAGGATGTTGAACACAAACGCAGCCATCAGCCCCGCCATCAAAAGGATAAAGAGACGGTTAACGATGAACAGGGCTAATTTGGGACCCAGGTTCGGAGAGCC
>DAIREJ010000236.1:0-2476 GCA_036795635.1 Sodaliphilus sp. | reverse complement strand
CCTTTGCCACCAACACCCGCGTGCTCATCATGGATGAACCGACCAACGGTCTGGACATCCCCAGCAAGAGCCAGTTCCGCAAGCTCGTCACCACTGGCATGAGCGATGACAAGCTGATGCTGATCTCGACCCATCAGGTGCGCGACATCAGCGACATCCTGGACCACGTGACCATCATCGACCAGAATCGTGTGCTGCTCAACACCGGTTTTGCCGACATCATGAGCAAGGTGGCTTTCCGTCCTTTGCAAGAAGGCGATCAGCCGCTGTTTGTGTTGCAAAGCCCCTTCGGCCCCCTCGGTGCAGTTCGCGCTAAGGAAGGCGAGGAGACCAAAGTTGACCTGGAGATGCTCTTTAATGCCACCCTCCAGAATCCCGAGGCTATCAACCAGTTATTCACCACTCAAAAATGAACACCACTATGAATACCGTCAATCAAACATTCAACTGGAGCCGTTTCACGGCCGCCCTGCGCAAGGAATTAGTAGAGAACAAGCGCATGTTGCTTTTCAGTGTCATCGGCATGTACGGCCTGCTGACCATGATCATGATCCTGGGCAACCTGATTGGCCACAACCCCGATTTCTATACTGATCCCGAATTCAATTTTGTTCCTAAGGTGATAGTAGGCACCCTTGCCACTTTAGTTGTATGCATTTCAGCCTCGCTGGCTTTCAAGAATTTGAAGACCAAAGCAGGCCGTACTCACTTTCTCACATCGCCATCCTCGACGCTCGAGAAGTTCCTGGTCAACGTGCTCATCTATATAGTGGGAATGACAGTAGCCTACTTTATCTGCGCTCAACTGGCCGACCTGACACGCATCGCCGCCTTGTGGTGGTTCAAGAGTGACTCATTCATTGTCCCTGGTCCTATCAATTTCTTGAACAGCGTTTCCGAAACGGTGAGAGGCTTTGATGAGTTGGAAAATGTGAATCACATCACAAGCTTCATGTCGTTAGCCATGTGGATCGGCTTGATTGCCAACGCCGGCCTGTTCCTGCTTGGCAGCGTGGTGTGGCCCCGCCTGTCAGCACTCAAGACATTTGCCGCACTCTATGCTGCCGAGTTCGTGCTGTTCTTGATTGCCATGCCCATCGCACTCGGCTTTGGTGATATGCAAGCTTTCTCCCAGTGGTTCTATGACTTTGTGACGGGCGGTCGTTTCTCGATCAGCATGGTCATTTGGACCAGTGTGCAGGCTATCGTGTTCTTTGCCCTGGCCTGGTACCTGTTCAAGCGTAAAGATGTTGTTTCACTCAAGTGGTGGAAATAAATAAAGAAAGAATAGTATTATGAATTTCAAGGATAATAAAGCGATTTATCTGCAGATTGCAGATCGCATCGGGGACCAGATTCTGTCAGGAACCTTGACCCCCGAGGGGAAAGTGCCGAGCGTGCGAGAACTCGCCGCCGAGATCGAGGTCAACGCTAACACCGTTGCGCGCACCTACGACCACCTGCAGCAGAGCGGTGTGATTTATACCAAGCGCGGATTGGGCTACTTTGTGAGCCCCGAAGCCAAGGAGAAAATCGTGGCTTCGCGCCGTGAGCAGCTCATGCAGGGCGAAATGGACTACTTCCTGGGACAGCTCAAGGCCGTGGGCATTACCCCGGTCGAGCTCCAGGGACTCTATCAGGATTATCTCAACAAATAGTGTGTTAACCATCTGTCGGCGAATGAAATGATTTTCAGGAAAGTCAAACTCAGCATCAGCTTCATTCGCCGACATTAAAAACTTTCAAGATTATGGAACCTCAAGCTTTTGTCGCCACTGCAACCGTGATTGTTGTCGCTCTCGTCTCAATCCTTACATCAATCGTCTTGGGATGACGGCCACAATCAAGAAATAGAAATCTGAGCAAAAAACATTGTTCTAGACCCGATTTGAGGTGCCGACACGGGACTTGTCCGTCCTGTCGGCACCTCTTTTTTAACTTTTTTCGGTTGAACGGCATTTGGAGTGGTATAAGTGCAAAACGCCACCCAAAATGGCTGAAAAAAGGGTCGAATAGAGGCGTAAAATCCCCAAAATTAATGAGGTGTGACTGAAAAAATGAATTTTTTATGTCTCACTTGAAGAAAATGATGTATATTTGCAGGCTGAAAAAGTCAAATGAAGCGAAATTTAACAAAATTTAATTAAATAATTAACAAATCAAATGCAAACTAAAGGTTTTATTAGAGTCCTTACTTATGCACTGTTGTTGATTTGTGCTTTCTATCTGTCGTTCACTTTTGTGAGCAATCACTACCAGAACAAGGCAGAGCAGAAGGCTTTGGCTGCTGCCGGCATCAAGAGCGCCGACACCAGCAACCAGAAGTATAAGACAGCTCTGAATGAGTATCTGGACTCCCTCGCTAATGAGAAGGTGTACCTTGGATATTACACCTTCCAGCAGGTTCGTGAGAAAGAGTTGGGCCTCGGCCTTGACTTGAAGGGTGGTATGAACGTGACACTGCAGATTTCGGTGC
>DAIREJ010000235.1:0-2528 GCA_036795635.1 Sodaliphilus sp. | reverse complement strand
GGTGCTCTAACCAACTGAGCTATAGGACCGGCTTGAATGGCTGTGCCATCAAAAGCGGCTGCAAATTTACAAATAAATCAGGAATTGGCAACCATTCCTGCAATTTTTCTTTTCAGATGCAGAACACAAATTGATGAAAAACGGTCAAATGCGCTTAGAATCATGTTTGTGGAAGAAATTTATGTGAAAGATAATACTTTTCACATTTTTTAATAATATGTTTTGTTTTAATTAGAGAAATATTTAGTTAATTTGCATCGTCAAAAGAGAAAATGCTTTTATGGGGTAAATATAGTTTTCAAGTATTAGTAATTATTGAGGGTCCCAGCAGTGAATGCTCGGATCTTTCTTTTTTCTTTAAACGATAATTCATTGAGAACGATATGAGAATAATGATTAAACCGCGTTTCCTTTTCACTGCGTTGCTTGTCATGGCTGTTGCTGTGGCAAGCGCTCAAAGCATGAAGATGGTTGTTGACGCCAAGGGAGAGGTCGTGGGACGTTATGTCAGGACGAACGACACGACTTACACGATTGGAGTCCAGGACGATGTGGAAATTCCCAAGGACGGCCACCGCGTTGTCACCTACAGCGCCGAGAATGGCCAGGGCTTTATCTATCGTGACCAGACCCGAAAGGGCAATATCAACGTGCGCAAGGGCCCGTCCACCAAAACACAGGTCGTTGCCAAGATTCCCGAGACTGATGGCGTACCCGATACCTATCCGTGCTTAGGGAAAGAGAACGGATGGTACAAAATCCGCATTGACGGCAAGGTGGGTTATGTGCGTGGCGACCTGGTCGAGTGGGACGGCATGGTCACCTTCTGATTAGGCTTCAGGTTTCGGAAGCGGTCATTGCCTGAAGGGTGAAGATGCCTTCGCGGCCCATGTTCATCATCAGGTCAAGGATACTCAGGTCAGGGCGGAAACCTTCTTGCGCTGACCACATCTGGTAATAAGGCACGTTGTCGATGGGCAACGTGTCGTTTTTTTTCATGGCGATGCGTCCGCGCAGGTCCAGCGCCGCTGTTTCCTTTGAGTCTTGATAATTGGTGACTATGGGCAAATCCATGAAATCGACAATCACCTTATGCATCTGGGCGTTGAAATCATGCAGATAACGCTGCGAGCCGTTGATGACTCGGGCCAGGTCATCGGCGACATAGTCGAAGTAGGGCGAACGGCCGTAAGCTGAGAAAAGCGCCCCCCAGTGCAGACGACGCCAGTCGCCGTGCTCCGAGATGAGCACGTCGCGCAATGGAGTCATCATGTTGTTGGTAGAGCCCACAAGAGGCACGGTGAGCGTCTGCACGCCGTTAGGGCCGTCGATGCGGTAGCGGTGATGGCTGTGGCGCAGGGGCAGATGCCGTTCGTCCAGGTCAATCAGCAACGTGCCGGCCTTGAGGACCGCGGCATAGCACCGCACGCTGGCGGCACACATGCTACCCATCACAACTGCCGTTGCCGATGACTGGTGCATTTGTTAGTCCTTAGCTAAAGCCTATTTCTTATCCGGATTAGGCATCTTGAAGATGCGGTTCCAGCGGATGCCGCCGTCGAAGAGCCTGTGGTCCTTGTCAAAGGAGATGAGGATGATGGCAGGCGTGCCGACGATGTGGTCCTCAGGCACGAAGCCCCAGTAACGGGAGTCGAGCGAGTTGTCGCGGTTGTCGCCCTGCATCCAGTAGTAGTCCATCTTGAAGGTGTAGCTGGTCTCCACCTTGCCGTTGATGTAGATGTGTCCGTTCTTCACCTCGAGCTTGTTGCCCTCGTAGTTGCGGATGCAGCGCTCATACAGCGGCAGGTTCTGTAGGGTCAGATCGACCTTGGCGCCCTTCTTGGGAATCCAGATGGGGCCGTAGTTGGCATGTGTCCAGCCGTAATCGACACCCACGGGATAGGTAATGATGGATTCGGACTCAGTGGGCTGGATGCGCTCTATCACCTTTACCCAAGGCTTGGATTCGAGCGTCTTCTTCATCTGAGCCGTGAGCGGCAGGATATATTGCGTGCCCTGGGCATGGCGGTCTTCAACGCTGATACCCAACTCCTCGTAGAGTGCGTCATCAATATAGGTGCCGTCGGTCTCCACATAGTAGAAGTACTGGACGTTCTTGGGCTGAGGCACGGCCTTGCCGTTCACATAGACGATGCCATCGCGGATCTGCAAAGTCTCGCCCGGCAAGCCCAGGCAGCGCTTCACATAGTTGTCACGACAATCAACAGGGCGATAGATGATGTCGCCGAAGACGTCCTTGTTGTTGCGCACCGCGTCACGGCCACGCTCCTGGCACAAGGTGTAATAGTCGGGGTTGGGCATCTTCAACGCCACCGTGTCGCCTGCAGGGAAGTTAAACACCACGATATCCATGCGCTCGACGTTGCGCAGGCCTTTCAGGCGGTGATAAGGCAGTTGCGGCGTTTCGATATAGGACTTGCAGTTGAGGATGGGCAGGGTGTTCTGCGCCAGCGGGAAATGTAACGGTGTCTGCGGTACACGGGGACCATAGGTCACCTTGTTGACCC
>DAIREJ010000234.1:0-2556 GCA_036795635.1 Sodaliphilus sp. | reverse complement strand
GTGGCGCTTCCTTGGGAATCAGATCTACGCGACGATTAGTCCTCGCGCTTCTTGGCGACAGCGTAGGCTGCTCCAAGACCAATCAAAACGGCGATGCCGCTGCCCAGCGGGGCAGGCTGGTTGCCGCCTTGGCCGTGACCGCCGCCGGGAAGACCTGGGGCGCCGCTGCGGTTGTACATCGTTGTCGGCGTGGTGCTCTCGTCAACACTCTGGCCTTGGCCAAACAAACCGCCGCCTTCTGCGAACGATGCCATGCCCAGTCCGAGGACAATGGCTAATGTCAATGCTAATTTCTTCATCGTATTCTAGGTTTTTATTGTTTGACAAATCTGTTTATTTCACCACAACCTTCTGGACCTTCACGTTGTCGCCGTTGATCAGGCGCAGCATGTAGACTCCAGGAGCGGCGTCGACATGGACGTTGGCGCTGCCGTTGATGGTCTCGTTGTTGAGGATACGGCCCGTGATGTCAATCACCTGCAGCGTAGCGTTGCCATCGTTGCTGATGACAAAGCTGCCGTTGCTGTAGAAGGCGAAGCTGTCGTCACTGTTGCTGCCCGTGGCGAACACCAGCTTGAAACGGTTGGCGTAGTCGGTCGTGTTGGCCTCGAAGCTGTAGCTCGGGTTGACCAGCAGGTCGACATCGGCACCCGTCATGTTGTCGATCAGGTGCAGGTAGTTGAAGCTGACTTCCTTGCTGGTGAAGTTCAGCGTGTAGGTGCCGTTGCTCTCAGCCTTGAAGCTGACAGGCATCTCGCCCATCTCGGGGGCGTTGGCCACTGCGTAGTCTTCATTGTCCATCGTGAAGTAGATCTTGGTGCTACCCGGGTTGAGCTGGAACTTATGCAAGCCCCTGCCATTATCGAAACGCAGACGTGCCACATCCATAACATTGCCACTGTTTCGCGTCAGCGTCATATTAAGGGCACGACGTTTTGCTTTACCATCAATTTCGAATCTAACCGCTTGGACTTCTTCAGTTGCCTCAACTAAGATACCACTCATCGGCTCAACAAAAGATTCTTCATCTTCGGCAAGTCTAAATGCGCTGCCATCCAAAATATAGAAGTCATACCAGAACCATTCATCCTCAGCCATTTCATAGAAAAGATATGCCGTGTCGGCGAAGGGGTTACCAATGAGGTTCCAGCCCGTATAAGGCTTTTCTGCGACATAATCCAAGTTGACTACGCCATCGCCTTCGTAAGGCGTACCCGTGAACTCGAGGACAACATCCTCGCTGTTGGCATAGAGGTAGCCCTTGCCTGGCACGATGGTGAATTCCGGGTCATATTCAGTACCTGCCTCATCCACTTTATAGTTGATCCAAGGAAGATTGTCTTCGACATCCTGATTGAAGTAGTAGAGGTCGAATTCGTTATCCATCATGTGATTCACATCTGTAGGAGCAAGCGTTTCCTGGACGGGTGAAGCAATGAGGTAGTAACCACCAGGGTTCGACTGCTCACCGTAACCGGTGATCTCCTTCGTGAAGGTCGTGGGCGGGGTGGGAACCTCACCGCTGAACCACAGGATGATGGGCAGGTAGGGCTCGTCAAGCCATGCCTGGAAGTAGTCCGGACCCGTCAGCACCTCGAAGGGCTCGTCCAGATAAGTGACCGCGTCGCATACGGAATACTCGATGTTGTTGATGTGGTCATACAACTTGAAAGTGACCAGCTCGCCCGGGTTGGTGAAGGCGATACCAGTGCCAGGAATAATCGGGTACGGATCACCGAAGTCATCAACATTCGCGCGGTCCAGGTACACGTTGTTTCCTCTACATTCGTCACCGACGAAGTATCCAATTTCAAGGGCGTCCCAGCCCTCGTCGTCAACGGTGTAAACATGGCCGTTGATGGCCACTGCCGCACAAATACCTGTATTGGTCTCCCAATGCGGGTACCCCGCAAAATACCACGGAGATTCGTACTGTGCGAAGATCGATCCGCAGAACGCGATCAATACAATCAATGTCAATAATAACTTTTTCATAGTTAAATGATTTTGTTTTGTTTATGATTTATGTGTTTACTGTTTGTCTGTATTTTACTTGCTCAGGCTAGGGAAAGTGAAAACCCTGTCTGCCGCATTTGCAGGCGAGGTGTAGAGGTAGCCCTGTCCAGGTTCGAGGGTCGTCACTTGACCAGACCACTGGTTCCTACTAAACGTGGAGTTGGCTCCACTGCCTGACTTGATCTTGTCACCGTTCACGGCAAATCCCGCAAAGACAGTGCCAGGCGTCATGCTCTCGCTGTACGGGAATCCTATCCACGTCTTGGCTCCGCCGCCAAGGATGGTGATGGGATGCTCGGCGGGATCGATGGGCATGCCTTCCAGCGTAATCTCACTAGCCTCGGCCATAATGATGTTGTATCTCATGACCACATCCATAGAGGTCAACTGGCCCGACCATGTGTGCGTTCTAGGTGAGTAGACGGCAGTCTTTCCATCCGATGACTTGATCGTGATGGCCTTGCTGGGCGTGGCCGCCGCAAGCGCGGCCTTCAGGTCGTCCAACGTGATCTCAAGGTACGTCGAGAACCAGTTCGTGCC
>DAIREJ010000233.1:1201-2577 GCA_036795635.1 Sodaliphilus sp. | reverse complement strand
GAGGTTGTCGTTCTTGATGCCAACAAGGAACGTCTGGGGGTTGCTGCCCCACGAGGTCAGCGTGCTGTACTCCCACATCTTCCACTCAAGCACCTTGCGCTTGTCCTCCTTGTCTCGCTTGATGGCCTGCACACCGATGGAGTGCTCCAAGGTGCGGCCGGCTGCAGCATACAGTTTGTAGTCCTCAAGGGTGTCACGCCCGATTTGCTTGGCAAGGTTGAGCTGACCGGTCATCACAAGGTTACCGTCCTTCTCCTCGCCCTCAAGGGGCACACCGAGCAACTGGGTCACGTCATGGTTGAGGAACCACTTCATGCGAGCGATGTTCTCGCTCAGCGTCTTGTTGAACGAACCCGGCATCGAGATGTCATTCTGGGAGTCAACAACCCCGATCCCATTCACGGCCACTGTCACGATGCCTTTGGTCTCGTCCAAATCATTCGCCTTAGTTTTGTACAACAGGCGCTGAAAATTCTCCTTCATCTTCGTTGGGTTTTTGATTGTTAGTAAAATTCTTCACTCTGTCTATCTCGTCGGGGGTCATCTCGCTCACGAGCTTGTCGTACAGCGGGTCTTCCACCCGTTCATAGCCTTGCTGGGCACGCCAGTCATTAAGCGTGATGATGCCGCTCTCGAACTCAATCTTGCAACGGTCGGCAATGGAGCGGTGCACCTCCTGCTCCTCCTTCTTGCCGGTCTGCAGGCAGTCAACGTCCGAGAAGTCGGCGTCGAGGTACAATCCGTCCTGGTCGAGGCCGAGGAACTGGGTGAACTCCTGGCAGAACCGCTGCACCATCGGGATGATGACCGACGAATACACCGCCTTTTCGGCGTTCGCTTGGTTCGCATAGGTCGATTGGTCCTTGCGGGGAATAAGCACCGGGGGGATGCCGTAGATGCCTGCGATGATTACCGCATCGGCAAGCGTCTCATCGAACGGCTGGAGGTCGGTAATCGACAGGTTCGTGCGGACGAAGTTCAGCTTCACGTCGCTGATGCCGTAGGGGTACTTGCCGGACTCCAGTCCGTACATCTCGTTAGCCTGGTTGAGGATCTGCTGCTTCTCGTCTTTGGTCAAAGCCTTTGAGCCCATGTCATCATGCAGGTCACTGACGAGCCAGCCGAGACCGCCTCGCTTGACGTAGATGACGTTTCGCGCCTCATACACGGCTATCAGGTTGCTGATGGCCTTGAGCACGGCATAAAGGCGGCTCTTCGCCTTCAACGGGTCACCAGGGATAAACCCGAGCACGTCATCCTTGTCATGGAACACACAACGCGGGTCAATGGCACGCATCATGTTGTTGAGGAAGTTATGGCGGTAAGCCTTCACCACATCCTCAACCTTCATTTCCAGTCTCGTTTCCTGCCCGAAC
>DAIREJ010000233.1:0-1191 GCA_036795635.1 Sodaliphilus sp. | reverse complement strand
CGGGTCACCCTCCTGCCAGCCGAGGAAATCATCCTTATCGTGGAAGATGCAGCGCGGGTCGATTGGACGGGCGTGCATGTCGCCGATGTCGTGGTGATAAGCCTCTACCACGTCCTCGATGTCGGCCACACCGTAGATGTCGCCTCTTACTCGCTTGTACTCGATACGCACGAGCAACGACTCCAGTTCCACATAGCGGTCACACCATTTGTACAGTGTCTTGGCACCAGCGAACGAGTCGCTCATGGCGGCCTTGATATAGCTGTTGCCCGTGACGAGCTTATAGGCGAAGTGTTTGAACAGCGTGCGGTACCACGTCTCGAAGGCATTCGGCTTTACGAGCAGACGGTTGATGATATCGTTGTTCCACACCACCGAGTCATCCTTGAACTTCTTGAGCAGGTACTTCGCGCCTGCCGCACGGCTGGCGATGTAGTTCACCGGCCAGGCGACCTCAGGCACCGTGTTGTAGAGCGTGACAAAGTTCGCGTTCGCCACAAACGGCGTCGCGGTGATCTGCTTGGCAAGAAAAGCCAGCCTCTGCTCGGAGGGCAACGGCTCTATGCTTTCACTCTCCACAACAGACGCAGCCACTGCGGGCTCCCCATCAACGGGAGTCGCGCTCTTCTTGCGAAATCCTATGCTTTCGAGAAATCCCATGTGCTTGCGATTGATACAAGCACAAAAGTATTTACAAAAAAAAGCGGTTTTCCAAAAGGGCAAATTCTTGGAAAACCGAATGCGGGAAAATTAAACGAAATTTCTATTTATCGTGCTGATTTATAGACCTTTTCTAAGGGCAAATAAATTTCGCTCTCGTTAGGCGCATGGACGCATCTTCGGATAGGAACGGCGGTTGATGCGGTTGTCCTTCTTGCCGACAGGGACACAGATGTAACGCTCTCTCAGTGAGTCGTAGTAGAGGAACGTCATTTCATCCCAGCGGTTGACATAGTGGCCACCAGCCTGTACAGTGTCACCGCTCTTGACAACGCTGCCACTAAAGAACTTGATCTCGTATTTCTTGAACTGCTCGAAGAAGGCATCGTAGTCGAAGAGGTCGCTCACGTCGTCATCCTCAGTGCACAGGGTCACGGCCTCGATGTCGTCAAGGTTGCCAGCCTCGAAATGGTACCCGTACTCGGTGCCGAAGGCGTGGTCGAAGCTGTCATCAACAAAGTTGACTTCAAA
>DAIREJ010000232.1:0-2587 GCA_036795635.1 Sodaliphilus sp. | reverse complement strand
TGAAACTAAATGGGATGCATCGACTCATGGAACTTCACGCCAAGGCGCCAAATTTCATGAGAAGACTGTCGCAGCCGTTTTTAAAATGCGAATTTCGCTAATTAAACTAATTTTGACACCCACATTGCGGGCAGGAGTCGGCACATTTACGTCAAAAAGCAATGAGGTGTTTTGGAGGCGGATTTTGTAATACGTTGATATTCATGGTTTCATGTTTTTGATTGTTATTACAGTGGGTGGGGCGGAATTGATAAAGAAACTTAAAAGCAATTTCTACCCCTCACGCTGCAAAGGTTCAATCGCAGCCACAAGTGGTCAATGATAAAAAGGTTTTTAAGTTGGCATCTGTGAGAATGGATGGACTGGATGATCTGGACTGACTGGAATGACTGGTGGGGATAGAAATGCCCAAATAAATTTGGCATATCGATCACCTTGCACAACGCTGAGGGCTGCGCCCCCGAAATTAGGCTGCGGTTCGGAAAAAGCAAAAAAATTTGCTTTTTCGCTCACCTTGCACTAATTTTGCAGATTGTAACTAAATTACTGCATTACCGTGAGCAATAATAACGACAAGAATAAGGGCGGATTTGACCGCTTTCGTGACCGCCACCCCATCCTGGTGAACTCGGCATTGATGGCTGTGGCTCTGGTGGCTCTGGGCTACATTGCCCTGCTGTTTATTGACGTGTTCACTTCCCATGGTCAACAGGTTCAGGTGCCTGATGTGCGCAACCTGCCGTTCGAAAAAGCAGTCAGCATTTTGGAGGATGCCGGCTTGCGTTGGGAAATCAGTGACTCCACTACTTTCTACGAGAATTACCCTCCAGGCACGGTCATCGACCAGGACCCGAAGGCCAAATCCTATATCAAGAAAATCCGTATCATCTACCTCAACGTGAACGCGATGCATGCGCCCATCATTCCGTTTCCCAAATTGGTTGACCTGCCTGGGCGACAAGGCATGGCAACGCTCAAGGCGATGGGTTTCAAGCATGTGACGATGGACAGTGTCGCCAGCGAGAATGAAGGCTTGATTCTGCAAGTGACCGTTGACGGCCACAGCGTTCAACCAGGCAACCCCGTGAGTGTGAACAGCCAGATCAAGATCACTGTGGGCGACGGCTCGATCGTGGACCTCAACCCCGAACAAATCATTGACCCAGCACTTATGGACTCCATCGATGAGCTTAACTATGAGGAGGATCAAAAGAGATATGAAGAGGAATTGAAAGCCGCCCAAGCGCGCGCCGAGCAGGAACGCAAGGAGCAAAGTTCACAGGAGAAGAAAGACCAGGGCTCAGACAAAAAGAAGGATCAGAGCAAGGACAAGAACAAAGACCAGTCCAAGAAAGACAATAAGGACAGCAAGGACAAGAAAAAGAATAATTAGGCTTTAGGTTTTAGGCGTTAGGCTTTAGCCACTATAGACTATAAACTCTAAAAACATGGCGCTGGACGACGAGCTGCTGGACGACGAATTGGAGACTGGCGGCAAGGACGAGATACAGTATGAATACAGCGAGCCCGACTTCACCGAGGACGGGCGCGACTACTGGGAGCACTACCACTATGTGGTGGAGCCGGGACAGGTGTTGCTGCGCATCGACAAATACCTCGTGGAGCGCATCAAGGGCACCAGCCGCAACCGCGTGCAGAACGCTGCCGAGGCGCAGTGCATCCGCGTCAACGGCCGTCCCGTCAAGAGCAACTACCGCGTGCATCCCGGCGACGTCATCAGCGTGGTGATGGACCGCCCGCGCTACGAATGCGAAATCGTCGCCCAGGACATCCCGCTGAATATCGTCTATGAGGACGCCAGCCTGATGGTGGTCAACAAGCCCGCCGGCATGGTGGTGCATCCCGGGCACGGCAACTTTGACGGTACACTGGTCAATGCGCTGGCCTGGCATTTCAAGGACAATCCCGACTATGACGTGACTGACCCGCGACTGGGCCTCGTGCACCGCATCGACAAGGACACAAGCGGCCTGCTGGTCATCGCCAAAACGCCCAATGCCAAAACCTCGCTGGGCGCCCAATTCTTCAAGAAAAGCACCAAGCGGCAGTACATCGCCGTGGTGTGGGGCGAGATGAAAGAGCTGGACGGCACCGTGACGGGCAACATCGGACGTGACCCGCGCGACCGCGTGCTGATGAAGGTATTCCCTGACGGCGATCAGGGTAAACATGCCGTCACCCACTGGCACACTCTGGAAAATCTGGCTCATGTGGCCGTTGTGCAATGCCAATTGGAAACGGGCCGCACACACCAGATACGCGTCCACATGAAACACATCGGACACCCGCTGTTCAACGATGCCCGCTATGGCGGCGACCAGATTCTGCGCGGCAACCGTTCGTCAAGCTATGCCCAGTTCATTCACAACTGCTTTGAGCTGTGTCCGCGCCAAGCCTTGCATGCCAAGACATTGGGCTTCGTTCATCCCGAAACGGGTGAGCAGATGGACTTTGACAGCGACCTCCCCGCCGACATGGCCGCCCTCATCACCAAGTGGGAAGACTATGCCCGCAACCTCGCCTCGAAATAACCATTTACGACTCTTTCCTCGTTTCAGGAAAGTTA
>DAIREJ010000231.1:0-2595 GCA_036795635.1 Sodaliphilus sp. | reverse complement strand
TCCAATACTTTTTCCAGGCCGTCACCCTTGTTCCACACGAAGTGGAAACGCAAGTTCCGGGCGTCCTCGTTCTGGAACTCGACCGTCATGCCGTAGTAGGCCGCCATCTCGCCGAGCATCTGCTCCAGCGGGGTGTTGTCAAACACCACGGGTTTGTCGTTTTCGGTCGCTGACGTGTCGGCAACACCAAGGCGAGGCCCTACAGCATTTGCTTCAGTTTGAGCAGATCCGGTGATATTTTCAGTCTTTTGTTTGGATGTGTCTGTAGATATGAAATGGCGCACGGTGTAAACCGTTGCCCATGCGATGCCCGACATCATCAGCACGCCAAGTACGATCGCGGCTATTCTTTGCCACAGGCGTCCGTGCTTTTGTGCCGCAAGATGCGTTTGCTCAAATTGCTCCCAGGCCTTGTCCACGTCCACGGGTAGGGACAGGCTGCGCTGGCTGCGACGGGCACGGGCGGTCTGGGTGAGACTGCGGTAGAACTCGCGCGTCTCGTCGTCATGGTTGACGGTATCCATGATTTCTTGTTCGCTGTAACGCTCGGGATGATCCAGCATTGCCAGCAGACGGTCGATGTTGTTGTTCGTTTCCATTGCGGTTGGTGTCATTAGATTAAACTCTTGATGCGATTGATACACTGACGCAAGTACTTATAGACGGCGCCCACGCTCATGTCAAGGCGTGTGGCGATTTCCTGGAAGGTCAACTCCTCGTCAAAGCGCAGACGGAAGATGGTACGTTGCGGCTCCTCGATTTGGCCATCGACGATGGCATTAATCTGGTCAAGGTCGGCCAGCACTTCCTCGATAGGGCGAGTGTCATCCGCCTCGTCCAGTGGTTGGAGGTGCTTGAACCGCTCTCGCAACTGCATTTTCCTGATGTGGTTGAAGCAGCCGTTGCGCACGGCGCTCATCAAGTAGGCCTCGGTCTTGCTGCCCGTCATCTGGTACTCATTTTCCAGCAGGCGGGCAAACACGTCCTGGACCACGTCTTGGGCCTCGGCATCATCGTGCAGCAAGGTTCTGGCCAGATGTATCATCTTGCCGTAATGTTGCCTGAACAGGCCCTCAAGTATGCTCTTGTCATTCATGTCAGTGTCTTCTGTCTATATCAATGACACATGAAGGGTGCGTTTTTTCACACTCAGGTGAGACTTTTTTCATGGCAAAAGTACCCAAAATCCAATGCTCCACAATCCTCAGAATGGTGTTTTTCAGCAAGAATAAGGTAATAGCGACTAAAAAACGGTTGTCAAAAATGACAACCAAGATGATATGGAATGAGTAGTGATGATTGAAGGAATTGGGACGCAATCGCCATGAAATCAGGTGGTTGGGTTTTGTTTTTGGGTGGTTCGTGCTTTGGAATTGGAGACGGGAAATTGCATTTTTCAATAAATAATACTATCTTCGCCCAATAAATGATGATGAACATGGAACAGATCAAGCGATTTCTTGTATTGTTGGCGGCCATGGCGCTCTGCCTGCCGCAGGGAGAGGCCTGCACGAGCATCCTCGTGGGCAAGAAGGCGAGTGCCGACGGCTCGGTGCTGTGCACCTACAACATCGACTCGTGGGGCGCGTGCCACAAGATGTACCGCTATGAGGCGGGGAAGCATCCTGCTGGCACGATGCGCAAGATTTATGACCGCGACTCGCGTGTGTACCACGGGGAGATCCTCGAGGCACCCGAGACCTACCTGGTCACTGGCAACATCAACGAGTGGCAGGTGGCTATCGGCGAATCGACGTTCGAGGGACGTGAGGAACTGATTGATGACACGGGTATCATCGACTACGGCTCGCTCATGGACCTGGGCCTGCAACGCGCCCGTACGGCGCGCGAGGCCATCGCTGTGATGACGGGCCTTGCCGAGAAGTACGGCTTCTGCAGCTCGGGCGAGTCGTTCACGGTGTGCGACCCCGATGAGGCGTGGGTGCTCGAGATGTCGGGCTGTGGGCCGGGCAGCAAGAGCGTCGTGTGGATTGCCGTGCGTGTTCCTGACAATGCTGTGATGGCACATGCCAACCAGAGCCGCATCCGCAGGGTGGACCTGACCGACACGGCCAACGTGAAGATTTCGCCCAACTGCATCAGTTTTGCCCGCCAGCGAGGCTACTTCAAGGGCAAGGACCGAGAATTCAGCTTCTGTGACGCCTACAATCCGCCCACTTTCGGCGGTCGGCGTCTGGGTGACTCCCGCGTCTGGGCCATCTACCGCCATCTGGCCACGGGCATGGACCGCTACCTGCCCTATGTCGAGGGCAAGCTGCCCATGAGCGATGTGGAGCCGTTGCCCATGTGGATTATCCCCGACAAGCCTGTTGCTGTGGGCGACGTCATCGCGTGTCTGCAGGACCGTTTCGAGGGAACGCCCTTTGCTATGGACGACGACCCGGGTGCGGGAATCTACGACAGCCCCTTCCGTCCGCAGCCGTCGCGCTATGACGATGATGGCACGATCCTGTTCCACGAGCGCTCGGTGGCCACGACGCACACCGCTTTCACCTGGGTGTGCCAGTTACGAGGTTTCATGCCGCGCGAGGTGGGCGGCATCATCTGGTGGGGCAACGACGACAGCGGCATGGT
>DAIREJ010000230.1:0-2610 GCA_036795635.1 Sodaliphilus sp. | reverse complement strand
ACTTCCTTGTTGCCATCGAGTTCGCCGTTCAGTTCATGGCGGCTCAAAGCGATACTAGACTCAAGATGATGTCAACTCGTAATGTAATTCCCATCAATAAGTCAATGGAGGATGCTCCGTTCTCGTTTGAGATGGAAGGCTGCGCTGGTGATACAGAGTTTGTGTATGGTTTCTCGTTCGAATGGGCCAGGACAAATAGTAAAGATCATGGGAGTAGGGTAGTTAACGAGATCCTGAAACTGAAGCAAGCCTCTGAACTTAAGTACAAGGCCTATATCAAGCGCGATGATACTGAACTCGCATATATCATTGCCACGTCTAAAGGACGGTGCAACAAGGAGGTCTTGGTTGATCGCGGTGCCCTTGTCATGGACAAACTGTTGAATATGGATGGACTGTTCTATTTGGACGTGGTGAAGGCCATAAGGTCAATTAACGTCAAGCGAGTGAATACCCTGGACAACCCAGATGGTATTTTCAGTTCACCTTATCCCGCTTCGGGTTCTGGAGGATATAGTGTGTCATTTCCCAAGCCTGGTGAAATAGGCTTCTTCATCAACAGCCTCCGCCAACTTGATGTGGACAAGTATGAGTTGCTGAAGAACACCATCGTAGACTTGTTGCCCAACATTGAAGACTTTGAGCCTGTTCAGGTGGACTTGTCGCCAAAGACTGATGTGCCATTCCAGCTCCCAAATACATACTTTGATATCCGTGTCAAGGAACGCTTCAATAACCAATACACTAGCATCAACAATGTGTCAACCGGCAGCAAGAAGATCTTGTTTGTCTTGACCATGTCGTTGGCAGCCAGCCTTAATCATGTGGACCTGCTCATGTTCGAGGAACTAGAGAATTCTGTACATCCCCGACTGTTGCAGAATCTGCTGCAAGTCGTTACCGAACTCGCGGGTAATACCAAGGTCATTACGACGAGCCATTCTCCTTATCTCGTCAAATATTTGTCACCGAACAATATCCAGCTCGGCTTGCCCACACATTCTGGTGTTGCAGAATTCAAGACCATTAAGCCCAGTAAGGTGAACAAAGTATTGCGTCAGGCCTCAGCCGAGGAAGTTTCTATCGGTGAATACCTTTTCGACATGATGCTTGATGCCGAGGCCGATGATGAGATGTTGAACGAGTATTTTGCATGAGGATATGAAGAAGACAGGACCTAATAAGCCCCATGTGGTGATCTTTGTTGAAGGCGACACCGATAAAGTTTTCTTTGACCACCTCATTCAGTTCTATCGTGATAATTCGACTACAGAGGTTGTGTCATGCGAAGTGAGAAATCTGCGCGGTGTCTCACGTTATACCAATAAGATCGTGGGTAAACTCCAAAACGACATCTGCCCGAAGGCATTGAAGAGAGGCATGGCGGTGACAGCGGTTTGTTGCAGCTACGACACCGATGTGTTCGAGTATGCCGAGCGTCCAGTGGTTGATTGGAACAAGGTTGAGCGAGAAGTCAAGAAACTTGGAATCCGTGAGTTTTGCCACGTTAGGGTGGAACAGATGATGGAGGATTGGCTTCTGGATGACCTGGCAGGCATTTGTGCATTCCTCAAATTGAAAAAGGCGCCCATCCCGTTGGCTGGCGAAACGGGCTATCAAAAGATGCAGAACCTTTTCAAGCGGGCCAACAAGCTCTATCTGAAAGGCAATAGCATAACACCAATGATGACCTCAATCGACATGAATGTGATTAGGCAACAGCGGCAGTCATCGTTAGCACGCCTGGAATCAATCCTTAATGTTACGATTTAGTCACCGTCAGATAACGCTCAGAACCCTTATAAACAAGAGAATAAACGCCCCTATATTTGGACCGCCGGTATAGCAATGAACACGCTGGCGGCATGAGGGGCAAAGACAATATATAACCCGATGGTATGGACTGGGCGGCGAAGAGTCACCAGCACCGCCATCACCAGGCGTTATCACCTGTCGGGGAGACCGTGCCCTCAAGACGGCATAATCAATCCGGCAGCGAGCCTGGAAAAGAAGTAACGAGGCTGACACCGAAGAGGTGTCGGTCTCGACTTTTTTCGGTTCGGTTGGATATAGTGGTGATGAGTTGGTAATTAGACAATGTTGCTCCCAGGTCAGGATGGACAGTACCTTTATTACGTTTCAGCGCTTGTCAGTCGATGAGGCGGTAGATCATGGCGTAGTTGATGGCCTCGGTGATGCTGTCGGTATCGAATTTCTCAAGGATGCTTTTGCGGTAGCCTTTCACCGTGTCAAACGACTTGAACATCAGCCGGGCGATTTCCTGGGTGGTGTAGCCCATGGCCGAATACTTGAGAACCTGCGTCTCCTGCTCGGTGAGGGAGATGTAGGGGACCGACTGCCATGTGCCGCTCTCTAGATCCAGGTTCCAGCCCTCGTGCGTGCGGTTATTGAACATCAGTATGGTGTCATCACCCTGCTTCGTGGGGATGGAAGCCACGCACAACGCCAGCCAGATTTTGCCGTCGGGCATCATCTTGAGGGGCGTCAGCTGATGGTTGATGGTCTGCACCTTCTTGGACACTGTGTTGATGACTCTGAAATTGTAAGATAGCGTGTAATATCGCTTCTCGGCCGCAGGGATGTCCTTGG
>DAIREJ010000229.1:0-2660 GCA_036795635.1 Sodaliphilus sp. | reverse complement strand
ATCTTCTGGATGAGCAAGAAGTTCAACGGCCTGTGCCTGCTGCGCTTCAAGAAGAGCGATATCTACACCGATGGCGGTGCCGGCCACACCAAGAGCTACAATGCCCTGTTCAGGGATGCCATCATCAAGACGTTCTATCTCGATGAAGAGAACGGTTACCTATATATGCAGGTACAGACCGACCCCTATGGCTGTGTTCCCGGAATCTACCGCATTGCCTTAAGCCAGATTGAGGATCTTGAAACGGGTGCTGATGTGGAAGGCAACGAGAACCTTCGCATCGCTGACTGCGAACTCATTGATGACTCCCCCATCAAGGTCGAGGGTAACGAGGACAGTGGTGAGATTGCTAACGTAGCGCAGATCAACAGCGATGGCGAGTACATCTATTGGAGCTACATCGCTCCCGCCACTGACGCTGAGGCTATCCGCAACAGTGTGCCCCTGAACACTGAGAACCCGCTTCACCACAGCGGAATCAAGTGTCTGCCTGCCAAGGCCAACGAGGATGGCACGATGCCCACCGAGGTAACCTTTGCCATCGAGGGAGTTGAGTCCTACGGCATATGCGGAGCTACCTACGTTGAGCCGGAGCCCGATCCCATACCTGAGCCTGTTCCCGGTGACGTAAACGGTGACTACACGGTTGACATCGCAGATATTAACGCCGTCATTGATGTCATCTTGGGCAAAGCCGAGTATGAACTTGCCGATGTCAACGGAGACGGTGAGGTCAACATCGGTGACGTGAACGCTCTGATTGCTATCATCCAGAGCCAAGCAACCGAATAAGCAGACTCGACTGAAATGAACAAAGAAGGCCGGCGCATGCGTCGGCCTTCTTTTTGTTCTTAATTCATAGTTTATTAACTGTCTTATCGAGGTAAAAGTTTACTACTGTTTAAAAAAGAATGGATTAACCATTCTATTGTCTCAACAGTATAGTTAATCCGAAACTCTTTGATAAATCAAAATTGATTTTTCCCTTTTATGCGATGCAAAAATAATATCTTTTTTTCAAATACAAAAATAATTGATGGTTTTTTTAGAGAAAAAGTGAGATTTCTTGATAATAGAACGTTTTTGTTCAAGATTATCGCAATTATCGCCCATCTTGTTTGTCATAGATGCGGTCAACAACCAAAGCAATGGCGCCGTCGCCAGTCACATTGCATGCCGTGCCGAAGCTGTCCATGGTAATGTATAAAGCAATCATCACCGCTTGTTGTTCAGGGGTGAACCCCAGAATGGACTGCAATACTCCCAACGCCGCCATTATAGCCCCGCCTGGCACACCTGGCGCAGCCACCATCATCACGCCAAGCATCAAGATAAAGCCTGTGAACTGGCCGATGGCGAGCGTTCCACCCTGCATGATAATCAGCGCCACAGCACATGCCGTAATTTTCATAGCACTGCCCGACAGATGTATCGTCGCACACAAGGGCACCACAAAGCCCGCGATGCCACTGCTCACACCGTTGCGTTTCACCTGCTTGAGCGTCACTGGAATGGTTGCCGCTGATGACGAGGTACCAAGTGCGGTAAAATAGGCGGGCAACATATTATATAATGCCTTGAACGGATTGTGCCCTGAAATGGCACCAGCTACACAATACTGCAGCACCAACAAGAAGATGTGCATCACAAAGATCACGCCGATGATGGCAACAAATACATTGATGATGTGCCAAGCCTGCCCCGTGAAAGACATCTTGAGGAAAATGGAGAAAATGTAAAGCGGCAAAATGGGAATCAGCGCCACCTCGATGGTTTTGGCGATGATTTCACGGAACTCGTCAAAGGCTTTTTTCAAATAGGAGGACTCAAAGAAACTGATGCCCAATCCCATGACAAAGGCCGTGATGAGCGCACTCATGACATCCAACAGTGGCGGAATCTCGATGGTGAAAAACGGTTCCAGTTCATCGGCTGTAGCGACAGCCTGAGCTGCTTGACCCTTGTCGATGAGTGACGGGAAGACGGTTGTACCCGTGAAATAACTCAGGTAGCCCGAGAAAATAGTGTCGGCATAGGCAATGAGCGCCGTAATCAGCAACAGTTTGCCAGCTCCCTTGCCGATATCAGCAATGGCCGGTGTCACCAGACCTAAGATGATGAGCGGGATGAGGAACGACAGGAAATGACTGAAAACACTGTTAAATGTGACAAAGCACCTAACGGCCCACTCGGGGAAAAACATCCCGCACAACACACCCAGAATGATGGCGATGATGATGCGCGGCAGCAGGCCTATTTTAGATAATTTGAAGGACTTGAGTGGCATTAGCAAACCGTTTTTTTGTAATAATTGGACAAAGATAATATTATTTCCTGTATTTTTGCGTTATCAAATTGTGAGAAAGATGGAAATTATCAGATACGACTCCACCATGGCACCATTGTGGAACGAGTTGGCACGGCAGAGCCGCAACGGCACCTTCCTGCACCAGCGAGGCTACATGGACTACCACAGCGGCCGTTTTCAGGACTGCTCGCTTGTGGCCATGCACGAGGGCAAGCCATGCGCCCTGCTGCCTGCCTGCATCGACGACGATACCTTGTGGTCGCACCGCGGCTTGACCTACGGCGGCTGGCTGCTGCCCTTGAAGCATTTCGATGCCACCACGATGATCGAAGCGATGGACTCGGCCTGTGCC
>DAIREJ010000228.1:0-2683 GCA_036795635.1 Sodaliphilus sp. | reverse complement strand
GAGGAAGTGAAAATGAAGCCCACCCAGTATGACAAGCCCATCATCAACATGAAGGAAATCAAGGAAAAGCTGGATAATGACCGTTATCTGGTGTTCTTGGACTCCAAGGGCTCGGTAGTTGGCTTCAACAAGAGCACGCGCAAGTACTTTACCATCTATGCTGGCAAGAACGGTGCGGCGACGGGCATCAGCTTCAATGGAGACAACAGCGTGCTTATCAAGACGCCGAACAGCTCCATCTCCTACGACCTGGTGCATGACAAGGCTAAAACCTCCAATTAGTTTCAAACTACGAATCACGCTAATGATACAAATTGGGATTAGTATTCAATTATTACGAATTTAGTCATCTGCTCATAAACAATGACTCCCGAACGGCGTTATTACTTCTGGTTTTTTGTGAAGTTGAATCTCATCTTGGCTGGGTTACTTGCCCTGTTGTGGTGGCTGAATAACGTCGTGTTTATTTAGGCTTTAGCATTGAACAGCAATTAACAAAACCCGATACTTATGTCTGTTGAAATCCGAGAAATCCAACCCACCAAGCGCAATCTGCTCAAGTTTGTGCATTTTCCCATTGATGTCATCTATCGCGACAGTGAGTATTACATTCCGCCTCTTGTTAACGACGAGGTGAATACCCTCAGACCCGACAAGAACCCCGCCTTTGACTTCTGTGAGGCAGCCTATTTTCTCGCTTACCGCGACGGGAAAATCGTGGGCCGCATCGCCGGAATCATCAACAAGGTGGTTAATGAACGCTCGGGCAAGAAAGAGGCCCGTTTCGGCTACATGGACTTCATCGACGATGCCGAGGTGGTTGATGCGCTTTTTGATGCCGTGACCAAGTGGGGCAAGAGCAAAGGCATGGAACACTTGACCGGTACCATGGGCTTCACCGATATGGACCCCGAGGGTTTGCTCGTTGAGGGCTTTGACCGCGTGGGTACCACAGGCGCGGTGTATAGCCACGCCTATTATCACAAGCACCTGGAGCGCTTGGGATTTGTCAAGGATGTGGACTGGCTGGAGTTCCTGATCACCATCCCCAAGGAGGTGCCCGAGAAGATGCATCGCATCGCCACTCTCATGAAAGAGCGCCTGAACGTGACCACCATCAAATATACCGACCGCAAGAAACTCGTGGCAGACTATGGCGATGCCATTTTCAAGTTGATCAATGTGGCCTATGATGAGTTGTTCGGCTACTCGCCGTTGACCGACAAGCAGATCAAGCACTACATCAAGATGTACTTGCCGTTCTTGCCGCTTGATGACCTGTCGATGGTCATCGAGAAGGACACGCGTGAACTCATCGCAGTGGGCATCACCATCCCCTCGATGTCCAAAGCGCTCATCAAGAACCGTGGCCGCCTGTTCCCCTTCGGCTGGAAATACCTGCTCGACGCTTTCAAGCACAACGACTTGGTGGACCTCATGCTCATCGCTGTCAAGCCCGAGTACCAGAACAAGGGCGTGAATTCGCTCATCTTCGAAGACCTCATTGAGGTGTTCAACCGCCATGGCTATACCCATGCCGAGAGCAACCACGAGTTGGAAAAGAATACCAAGGTCCTCCAGCAGTGGGAATACTTCGAGTATGACCAGCACAAGCGCCGCCGCGCTTATACTAAGGAGATTTGATTTGCCAAGAGCAAATCAAATAGTTTAGGGTTTAGAGTTTAGAGAAGAGGATTAACCAAACATCATATAAATATTATGAACGATAAGATTCAAGTAATCAGCAAATTTGCCCTTGAGGGACTGGATGCGCAGGCCTTGCGCGAGAGCGCCCTTGCCGCTAAGCAAACGTTGGAGAACGGCTCAGGCGCTGGTAATGATTTCCTGGGGTGGTTGCACTTGCCCAGCAGCATTGACGAGCAGCAGTTAAGTGACATCGAGAAGACGGCAGCCGTCTTGCGTGAGCAATGTGAGTATGTCATCAGCATCGGCATTGGTGGCAGCTACCTGGGTGGCAAGGCCGTTATCGAGGCATTGAGCAACCATTTTGCTGCTTATAGGCAGGACGGCGGTCCCAAGGTCCTGTATGCCGGCAGCAATATCGGTGAGGATTATCTGTATGACATGATGGACCTGGTGCGTGGACACAAGTTCGGCATCATCGTCATTTCCAAGTCGGGAACCACGACCGAGCCCGCTATCGCTTTCCGTCTGTTCAAGGAGATGCTTGAGCAGCAGGAAGGCAAGGCATTTGCCCAGCGCAATATCGTTGCCATTACCGACGCCCGTCGCGGTGCCTTGCGCAACCTGGCAACCCAGGAGGGTTATGCGACCTTTGTCATCCCCGATGATGTGGGTGGCCGTTTCTCGGTGCTGACCCCTGTGGGCTTGCTGCCCATCGCAGTGGCTGGCTTTGACATCCGTGCCCTGGTGGCCGGTGCCGTCGAGATGGAGCAGAACGGCGACGAGCAGGTGCTCAACTATGCCATTGCCCGCAATGCCCTCTATCAGGATGGCAAGAAGATTGAAATCCTTGCCAACTTCACGCCGCGCCTGCACTTCATCGCAGAGTGGTGGAAGCAGCTGTACGGCGAGAGTGAGGGTAAGCAGCACAAGGGCATTTTCCCCGCCAGCGTGGATTTCACCACCGACTTGCACAGCATGGGACAGTGGATTCAGGACGGCGAGCGCACCATCTTTGAGACGGTGCTCAGCGTGGGCG
>DAIREJ010000227.1:1672-2718 GCA_036795635.1 Sodaliphilus sp. | reverse complement strand
GCGCTTGCTTCGGCCAGGCATTCCTGGAGCTGCATCCCACGAAGTATGCCGAGGAGCTCGTGAAGCGCATGGAGATGAGCGGTGCCAAGGCTTACTTGGTGAACACCGGTTGGAACGGTACTGGCAAGCGCATCTCGATCCGCGACACCCGCGGCATCATCGACGCTATCCTGAACCACAGCATCGACAACGCTCCCACCAAGGTGATTCCCTACTTCAACCTGACAGTGCCCACCCAGCTCGAAGGCGTTGACACCGGCATCCTCGACCCGCGCGACACCTATGCTGACGCCGCACAGTGGGAAGAGAAGGCTAAGGATCTGGCCAGCCGCTTCATCAAGAACTTCGTCAAGTACGAGGACAACGAGGCAGGCAAGGCTCTGGTAGCCGCTGGTCCCCAGCTCTAAAGAGAGCAATAATAAAACAAATTCTATAAGTCGTAAGGGTGCTTTCACACGAGAGCACCCTTATTTTTCAGCAATGATACAGATGTGGGGCCAGCATTTTTTTAAACGCCACGCGGCAGGTGAATCACTGATAAACTGTCGTTTAGTTCACAAAAATCTCATTTTTCCAAAAAAAGTTACATCAATGTAACTTACATCAATGTAACTTTTATTATCTTTGCAGCCAATAACCAATCACAATTCATCAAATGAAGTCACCATTTCAATTCGGTTCTCTGGCCGAGAAAGAGAATTTTATCGACCGCGTTGAGGACAGGGCACTGCTCAAACAGTTGCTCATGTCGGGCATCCACGTGATGCTCATTTCACCACGCCGCTGGGGCAAGTCATCGCTTGTCAAGGCTGTGGGAGAGGAACTCATGGCAGAGAATGACAACGTGCGCGTGTGCTACATCGATGCTTTCAGCATCAGTACCGAGACAGAATTTTACCGCGTGTTTGCCAGCCGCGTGATGTCGTGTGCTGCCTCCCGATTTGAAAAGGGGATAGAAGAAATGAAGAAATTCATCACGGGAGCAGTACCTCAACTCGTTATCCGGGATAAAGTGACTGAATTCGTCACTTTTGACCTGCGGTTCC
>DAIREJ010000227.1:0-1662 GCA_036795635.1 Sodaliphilus sp. | reverse complement strand
GAAAGACAAATTTGAAATTCTGGAACTGCCCGAGAAAATTGCCGCTGCCAAGGGGTTGAGAATCATCGTGTGCATTGATGAGTTCCAGCAGTTGGCCAACATTCCGCAATATCCTGACATGGAGGGCAAGATGCGCTCGGTGTGGCAACAGCAACACAATGTGTCCTATTGTTTCTATGGCAGCAAACGCCATATGATGACGGATATCTTCAATGACTCTTCCAAACCATTTTACCGCTTCGGTCAAGTCATCTGGCTCAAGAAAATCGAAGAACGGTATTGGGTGGAGTTTATCGTCAACGCGTTTGAACGCACTGGGAAAAGCATCACCACCGAGCATGCCAAACGCATTTGTGAAGTCACCAAGTGCCACTCATGGTATGTGCAACAACTCAGTTTCTTCATCTGGAATTCTACCGACACCGTGGTGACAGACGATATCTTTAATCGTGCATTGCAACGCCTGATTGACACCAATGCACCGATGTTCCAAAACGATGTCGAGCAATTGACAGCCAGCCAAAAAGCCATGCTGCAAGCTGTGAGCCATGGTAACTACCAGTTTGCTGCCGAAGCCACCAAGCGGATGTATGCCATGGGCAATGCCAACACCATTGCACGCAACAAGCGCATACTACAAGACAAGGATTATATTGAGCAACAAGGACACAAATTCTCATTTGTTGACCCCATTTTCCAACTGTGGTTCAATCAAGAGTATAATAACTAAAAAACTGTTACTTCAAAAAAGTTACATCAATGTAACTTACATCCATGTAACTTTTTGTATTTTTGTAATCGAGATATGAAAGTATTAATTGTCAATACGGCCGAGAGGACGGGAGGTGCGGCAATTGCTGCCAACCGCCTGTTGCATGCCTTGAACCATAATGGTGTCGAGGCGCGGATGCTTGTGCGTGACCGCAAGACCGATGCCGGCGAGGTGGTGAATATTCCCCAATCGTGGGGACTGAAGGCCAAATTCCTGTGGGAGCGTGGTGTCATCTGGCTGAACAACGGGCTGAGCAAGCAGAACCTTTTCCAGGTGGATATCGCGAATGCGGGCACCGACATCACCTCGATGCCCGAGTTCCAATGGGCCGACGTCATCCATCTGCACTGGGTCAACCAGGGCTTCCTGTCGCTGAGCAACCTGGAGCGCATCCTGGCCAGCGGCAAACCTGTGGTGGTGACGCTGCACGACCAGTGGTATTTTACAGGCATCTGCCACTACTCAGGCGACTGTGACAAGTACAGGACGCGATGTGAGCACTGCCCGATGATCAAGGGGCAGGGCATGGACCTGGCACGACGCGTGTTTGACCGCAAACTGGCGATGTACATGGGACGCAACCTGACCTTTGTGGGCTGCAGCCGCTGGATGGCCAACCTGGCCCGGGATAGCAGGTTGACGCTGGGGCACACCGTCACCAACATCCCCAATGCCATCGACACCGACGTGTTCAAGCCCATGGACAAGGTGGAGGCACGACGTCGCCACCAACTGCCGACGGACAAAAAGCTGCTGCTGTTCGGCGCCCAGCGCATCACCGACGAGCGTAAGGGTTTCCGCTACCTCATCGAGGCCTGTGAGCACATCGCCATGCACCACCCCACCCTGCCCGGCCAACTCGGGGTCATCGTGCTGGGTGGCGACGCCCA
>DAIREJ010000226.1:0-2819 GCA_036795635.1 Sodaliphilus sp. | reverse complement strand
CGAATTTCTTGGTCGGCTCGATGTGTAGCTGGTGCATGGGCTTGAGGACGCGTTGGTAACGTTCAATGACGGCTTCGGCAGTGCGCCCGCGCTCGATACAGTCACGCGAGATGACGCGTATCAGACGGTCATCGCCGTCGGCATCGACAAATACCTTAATGTCCATCATTTTGCGCAGACGGGCATCCACCAGTGCCATGATACCCTCGATGAGCACAACGTCATGCGGCCCCATGGGAACTGTCTCCTTTTGGCGTGAGCAGGTCAGATAACTGTAAGTGGGCATCTCGATAGATTCGCCTTTCTTGAGCATTTTGACATGCTCTAGCAGCAAGTTCCAGTCGAAAGCTGCCGGCTCATCAAAGTTGATGTTCTGACGCTCCTCGGGGGGCACGTGACTTGAATCTTTGTAATAGGAGTCCTGGGAAATGACACCCACTTCGCCTTCTGGGAGGCGTTCCATGATTTTACGCACCACAGTGGTCTTTCCAGAGCCGGTGCCGCCAGCAATACCGATGATAATCATAACATTAACTTGGTTTATAGGTCATAAATTCTGTCGCTCAAAGCCATGAACGCACATTTCAAACACACAAAGGTAACAAAAAACCGATAATATAAGATGTATTTCACCCAAAAAATGAAAAATATAATGAATCCTTTTGAAAATCGATAGTTCAACATGGTTGAATCACTGGAATACTGCTGCCGAGAAAGGATGTGCGGTGAACCGGTCACCACTCTTGCCATGATGGCAAATAACGTCTCCGCAGTGGATGACAGCCTTGCCTTCGATGCCGCAAGATGAAATCTCGGCACTTGCTTTCTTCCCGCTTGGATTAATGACCACAACGAATCTCTGTCCGTCTTTCTCACGCTGATAAACCATGGGGTAGGGCGATGAAGGGTCGCTCAGCATTTGCCATGTCCCGTCATTGTCCAATGCGGGATTGTCTCGACGCAACTTGAGCAGGTTGCGAGTGAAATGCAGCAACGAATTCTTGTCCCGTTCCTGCGCATCGACTGTGATTGCTCCACCATCATAGTCTATGGGCAGATATAATGCCCTGGGATCGCACATCGAATAGCCGGCGTTCCATCCTTCGGTCCACTGCATCGGGGTGCGAGAACCAGCTCGATGTCCTGAGCCCTCCTTGTCTGGCAGATCATGCTGGTACTTCATGCCTATTTCGTCACCATAGTAGATGCACGGCACGCCGGGCATTGTCAAGTGGAAAAGCATCACGACCTTGAGTTGTTCGGTGGTGTTGCGCGTGCCGTAATTGGGACGGATGATATCGTGATTGCTTGTGGGTATGCTGATGTAGCCTTTGTCACGGGTAGCAAGATAGGCCTTGTTGAAATTCTCGATGAATGGTCTTGAATCACCCATGCCGCTGGCGTCAAAGTAGCAATAGTCATAGGGGCCGCAGTCTGGGGCTCCTTTCGGGAAGAAGAGAGCATCATATCCCCGCAGCCCGAAGTGAATCATGAAATCAACGTGGAACCCTGCTTCAAGCGACTGTTCAGGCTGGCTCCATTCAGCTATTAATATGCAACGCGGATAGCGCTCGTCCATCCAACGGCGAATATCTTGCCACAATTTGATGTTTTCACGGTAATCCTTGTCATTCTTAATCAATGATGAAGCCATGTCAACGCGGAAACCGTCAACACCCTTGTCCAGCCAGTATGAGATGATGTTGCGTAACTCTTGTCGCACGGCCCGAGGCCCTGGCGCATCAATGGGCTGTTGCAGGGGATCGTCTGGGTCGGGATTGGCATAGCCGTAATTGAGGGCAGGCTGGAACTCGAAATAGTTTTTTCGGTAGTATTTGGCGCGCGGGGCATCACACATGCCGTAGCTGCCCCATGTGGCAATGGCAGGGTCATGGGTGCGGTGGCGCCGCTCCAGGGTTGCATACTCGTTAGGCGGTATGGTGTCAGTCCACATGTAATAGTCGGTGTATGCATTGCGCTCCATCTGTCCCGAGGCTTTGAACCAGGGATGCTGGTCGCTCGTGTGGCCTGCAACCAAATCCAGGCATAGGCGCATACCTCGCTGATGTGTTTCGTTGATGAGGCGTTGCATGTCGCCATTGCTTCCAAAGCGAGGGTCAATTCGGTAAAAGTCGATCACATCATATCCTCCGTCTTGCCAAGCCGAGCAAAAAACAGGACAGAGCCAAATGGTGTTCGCGCCTAAGCGTTGAACATAGTCCAGTCGCTCAATGATACCGTTAATGTCACCGATGCCGTCATCATCAGTGTCCATGAATGATGAAGGATATATCTGGTAAATAACTGCGTGGGGCAACCAATCGGGTCCTTTGTTCTGTCCAGTAGCTGTCACAGCCACAAAGGCTGCAAGAGTGAGGAATAGCAGTTTAATTGTTTTCATAAATGATTATTGAAGGCATGCACGGCAAAGGTAACATTTTTTCCGCATTATTTGGGCATTTTTTACTGACACTTTGGCTGACAATGTGTCAGCCTGCCAGATTTGGCACACCGTTTGCATGAATTAACGCGTGTGAAGTGCTCACAAAAAAAGTAGCAGAGCTTCACGACATGACGATTGAAATCATTAAAAAACAAATTAAATAAAGAAAGAGAGATTAAATTATGGCTAAAATTATTGGTATTGATTTAGGAACGACTAACTCGTGTGTATCAGTTCTTGAAGGTTCCAAGCCCGTTGTGATTCCCAACAGCGAGGGGCGCAACACCACCCCTTCGGTGGTCGCTTTCAAGGATGGCGGCGAGCGCATTGTGGGTGATCCCGCTAAGCGTCAGGCTATCATGAATCCCACGGGTAC
>DAIREJ010000225.1:0-3000 GCA_036795635.1 Sodaliphilus sp. | reverse complement strand
ATTTCATCAAGGTGTATAATGCCATGAACCAGTATTGCGGTTGGACAGGCGAGACATCGACCGAGGTCGCCGGTGGCATCGACTATCATCCCGATGCCGTCTATGGTGACGTGAATGATGATGCTGAAGTGAACATCAGTGACATCAATGCAGTTATTGGCCAGATCCTCTCAGGTAATATGACGTCGTCAGGTGATGTGAATGGCGATGGCGAGGTTAATATCAGTGACATCAATGCCCTGATAGACCTGATTTTACAGTAACATTCTATCTGATTATTTGGCTGTTCTTGTCAGTCAAATCTGTTGGAAACTGTTAAAAATCATGAAATATCAAGTATATTATTGCAATATGCGTTTTATTTCAATTTTTTCTTTGTACTTTTGACCATTGAACAAAATCTTTTACTAACCCTTAATTATAAACTTTTAAAATTCATCGATTTATGAAGAAATTATTAACTTTAATTACTGTGGCCGCAATGGCTTTCGCAGTTCATGCAAATGAATGGACCGCTGCCGAGGGTACCAATCTTGCTGAGTATGCTCCCGTCTATGGTTACAACAATGACATGACCCAGCACAACCAGATGCAGTATCCCGCTGCTGAACTTGGTATGACCGCTGGTGCCGAGATCACTGCAATGAAGTTCTATACCAGCACCATCGACTTGGTGAACGCTATGGGCGGTACTTTCAAGGTTTCTCTGGCCAACATGGACGATGTGGCTCCTTGGGTTGCCGATGCATGGGGTGATGTTAGTGGCGACTTGCTCAATGTGGATGTAACCACCGTTGCTGCTACTGTATCGCCTGCAGCCGATGCCGATGGTGTTTGGACCATTACCTTCGATGCTCCCTTTACCTACACTGGTGCTGCTTTGTTGGTTGACATCGAGACCATTAATTCAGGCTCTTGGAAAGACACCTACTTCTACGGTAAAGAAATGGATGCTTATTATGCTATGTCCTCTTATGGCTACGCTGGCAGCAAGAAGCCCGATAGCGTTCTGCCCAAGGTTACCTTCATCTATGAAGGCGGTGGCGGTGAGGAACCGGGTATTACCCTTTTGTCTGAGGTTAACGCACTCGAGGACGCAGCTGAGTTCACCTTCGACGGCGACGCTGTTGTTACCGTCTTCAAGAATGGCTACCTGTTCCTGCGCGACGAGAGCGGCTACGGTATGATTGCTGGCGTTACCGGAGCATTTGAGAACGGTCAGGTACTGAGCCATGGTTGGACTGCCACCAAGACCAGCGTTAACGATGGTTGGGTTCGCTATACCGACGCTGCAAACCTCAGCGCTAGTGGTGAGACCAATGCCGAGTTGGCTGCTGCCCAAAAGCTCACCAGCTTCCCCGATGAGAGCATGCTTAACGCCTTTGTTTACGTCGAGAATGTGACTGTAGGTGGTGGCTTGATACCAGGCTTGCCTCTGAAGAGTGTAAAGCTGCCCGACGGTTCGACAATGAATATAACCACCACCTTGTGGTCTACGAGTTGGCCCGCCAGTGGTAGCAAAAATATCTTTGGTGTTATTTGCAAGGTAATCGGTACAAACGGTGAAGCATCATTGCAGCTCAATGTCTGTGGTTTCGAGAATTATGTTGAGCCTCAGCCCCAGGTACTGCGTGGTGACGTGAACGGCAACGGTGCTGTGAACATGGATGACTTGACGGCTCTGATCTACTATTTGGTTAACGGAACAGAAGTCAATGTGCCTAACACGGCTGCTTGCAACAGTGCAGATGACACTACTGTCGTTAACATGGACGACTTGACCGCCCTGATTGACTATCTGGTTTACGGCCACTGGTCTAACTGATCACAACGCAATCATTAATTCCAACTGATAACGGTGGGGCCTGCAGCAGCGAGCCCCATCGTTTTCGGTAAGTAGCTGTAGTCTACAACAAGGTAGGTGTGAGCATTATCATCGCATATTAAGAATAGTTCACGGAAGAAGTTTTGTTTGATTGTTTTGGATATTAGGGGGAAAAACAGTATTTTTGTGAAGTGAAAGACAAAATGTTGTATTAATTATTCACTTTAATTCTATTATTATGAAGAAAATCTTTTCTTTAATTGCTGTGGCCATTATGGCATTTGCAGCTCAAGCAACTGAACTGACTGTTGCTGAAGGAACCGATGAAGCCGAGTATGCTCCGTTCTACGGTATGTATATGGATACCCGTGGCACTATTTGTCAGGTGATTTATCCTGCCGCCATGCTCACTGACATGCAGGGAGGAACCATCACCGCGATCAAGTTCTATCCCACCGCACCCCTTAAGACCTTTGGTTTAGCCAGACTGCAGGTTGCGCTCAAGGAAGTTGAGCAAGACCGTTACACCGATACCGAGATTGTGGAGGGTGCTACTGTTGTGGCAACCGATATTACTCCTGCGGCTGGTAGTACCGAGTTTGTTATTGAGTTTACTGAACCGTTTGAGTACTATGGTGGAAATTTGATGATTGAAACCACATTGACCCAGGCTGGCAACATGAAGTCAGCAAAGTTCTATGGTTTGGCTGCCAGTTATGCTATAGGCTTGGCCCAATATACCTATGCGTGGGCTGACACTTACTACTATGAGACCGAAAACGTTCTGCCCAAGGCAACCTTCACCTATGATAATGGCGTTCCTCAATACATGTGCATGGCTCCCGGAATTGATTATGAGATAACTGATGCTTGGCGTGCTGCCGTGACTATCACCAATTATGAACCGGATGCAACCGTTAGATATTTTGTTTACCGTGACAACGAGCTCATTCAAGAGAGTGAATTCACTGGCGACAGCTATTCCTTCGATGTGGAAGGTGAGGGTAACTACATTATTAATTGTTATGCTGTTATGGAAGGTGCGCTCCAGAGTGTGACTTCAAACGTGTTCTTTTACCTGTATGGCACCCCTCCTCAACCCACGATCAAGCGTGGTGATGTGAACGGCAACGGTGCTGTGAACATGGATGACTTGACGGCTCTGATCTACTATT
>DAIREJ010000224.1:1548-3029 GCA_036795635.1 Sodaliphilus sp. | reverse complement strand
ACAGCAAGCACATCATCCTGTCTCACAGCCGCATCTTCGAGGATGAGCAGCGCAACGAGGCTCGTAAGGCCCGTCGTCAGGCTGCCGCCAACAAGCCCGCCGAGGAGGCTGCTCCCGCAGCTCCCCAGGTTGAGAAGACCACGCTGGGTGACGTGACCGGTTTGGCTGCCCTCAAGGCTCAACTCGAGAAGGCTGAGGCTAAGGCTGATGAGCCTGAGGCCGAGGCTAAGCCTAAGGCCAAGAGGACCAAGAAGGCTGAACCCAAGCCCGAGAAGGTTGAAGAACCCGAGGCTGAGGCTCCCGTCGTTGAAGAGGCTCCCGCTGTAGAGGAGGCTCCCAAGGCCGACGAAGAACCCAAGGCTGAAGAGTAAAAACCTGAGCGTGTAACATCACGTTATAACTGACTCGCATCGGTGTCCTTTAATGGGCGCCGATGCTTCTTTTTATCACCATGAAATGCACACTAAACTATAATGATGCCAATTTTGAATAAATATTTGCCGAAAAATTTCCGTAATTGAAAAAAAACCACTAATTTTGACCCCTCGGAGACCAAACATCAAAAATAATACTATTAACTAATTCATTTACAACGTGAAAATACTTTCTATTAATGACTTAAACAGTCTTAGGAAGCGTGCGCAACAGGCTTTGGCGTTGCGCGAGGATTCTGGCGTTGAGTCAGATCAGTGTTGTGGACTTGCGACTGGAGCCGAGCGTCTGCAGGTATTGTGCTGCGGTGGTACGGGATGTAAAGCATCCTATAGCCACAAAATCGTTGACAACCTGAATGCCGCACTCGAGGAGAACGGCATCGCCGACAAAGTGGATGTGATCACCACGGGTTGCTTCGGTTTCTGTGAGAAGGGCCCGATCGTGAAAGTTATCCCCGACAACACCTTCTACACCCAGGTGAAGCCCGAGGATGCTGCCGAAATCGTTAAGGAGCACATCATTGGCGGTCGTCGCGTGGAGCGTCTGCTCTATGTTGACCCCAAGACCAACAAGACGGTGAGCGACAGCAAGCACATGGACTTCTATCGCAAGCAGATGCGTATCGCCCTGCGTAACTGCGGTCTGATTGACCCCGAGAACATCGAGGAGTACATTGCCCGTGACGGTTATCAGGGTATTGCCAACGCATTGCTCAACCAGACCCCCGAAGAGGTGATTGAGATCATCAAGGCCTCAGGTCTGCGTGGCCGTGGTGGCGCTGGCTTCCCCACCGGTATGAAGTGGGGCTTTGCCCGTGGCTATGAAGCCGACGAGAAGTATGTGGTCTGCAATGCCGACGAGGGCGACCCCGGTGCATTCATGGACCGCTCCATCATGGAGGGTGACCCCAACTCGGTGATCGAGGCCATGACCGTCTGCGGTTACTGCATCAACTCCCACAAGGGTCTGATCTACATCCGTGCCGAGTATCCCCTGGCTGTACACCGCTTGAAGATTGCTATCCAGCAGGCTCGTGAATATGGCTT
>DAIREJ010000224.1:0-1429 GCA_036795635.1 Sodaliphilus sp. | reverse complement strand
GAAGCCGCCGTTCCCCGCCGAGGCTGGTTACAACATGAAGCCCACCAACGTGAACAACGTCGAGACGCTGGCCAACGTGCCCATCATCCTGACCAAGGGCGCCGACTGGTTCGCCTCGATCGGTACCGAGAAGAGCAAGGGTACCAAGGTGTTCGCTCTGGCTGGTAAGATTAATAATGTGGGCCTTATCGAGGTTCCCATGGGTACCACCCTGCGTGAGATCATCTACGACATCGGTGGTGGCGTGAAGAACGGTAAGGAGTTCAAGGCTGTGCAGACTGGTGGCCCCTCGGGTGGCTGCTTGACGCAGAAGCATCTGGACACTCCCATCGACTATGAGCACCTGACAGCAGCTGGCTCGATGATGGGTTCTGGTGGTATGATTGTCATGGACGAGGACGACTGTATGGTCAGCGTGGCCAAGTTCTACCTCGAGTTCACTTGTGACGAGAGCTGCGGTAAGTGCACGCCCTGCCGCATCGGTAACAAGCGCATGCTGGAGATCCTTACCCGCATCACCGAGGGCAAGGGCACCATGGAAGACCTTGACCGCCTGAAAGAACTGGGTGAGATCATCAAGGATACCGCGCTGTGTGGTCTGGGACAGACTTCTCCCAATCCTGTGTTATCGACGATCAACAACTTCTGGGACGAATATGTGGAGCATGTGAAGCAGCACACCTGTCGTGCTAAGCAGTGCAAGGCCCTCGTGACCTACAGCATTGAAGCCTCCAAGTGTAAGGGTTGCGGCGCCTGCGCCCGCAAGTGCCCCGCTAACGCCATTATGGGCGACATTCGCAAACCTCACATTATTAACCCCTTCGAGTGCATCCGCTGCGGTATGTGTAAGTCTAATTGCCGCTTCGACGCCATCTCGGTTTATTAAATTTCGATAGCATCATGGAAGAAAAGAATATGATCACTTTGACGATTGATAAACACGAGGTAACTGTTCCCGCAGGGACCATGCTGCTCGATGCCGCCAAGACGGTGGGCATCAGCATCCCCACCTTGTGCCACATTGATCTGGAGGGCACTTGTGTACAGAACATGCCCGCCTCGTGCCGCATTTGTGTTGTTGAGATCGAAGGCCGTCGCAACCTGGCTCCCGCCTGCGCTACCCGCGTGACTCCGGGTATGGTGGTTCACACCAACAGCGCCCGCGTTATCCGCGCCCGCAAGACTGTTGCCGAGCTCATGCTCAGCGACCATCCCAACGATTGCTTGACCTGCCCCAAGTGCAGTGACTGTGAGTTGCAGCGCCTGGTAATGCGCTTCAACATCCGTCAGATGCCCTACAATGGCGGCGAACAGAGCGAGCGCAAGCAAGAGCTCACCCCCGCCATCTCCCGCAACATGGAGAAGTGCGTTTACTGCCGCCGTTGCGAGAGCGTCTGCAACAACGTACAGTCTGTAGGTGTGCTGAGCG
>DAIREJ010000223.1:0-3032 GCA_036795635.1 Sodaliphilus sp. | reverse complement strand
CATATCAGCAGATTATCCGCACTTCGGTGCGCGCCCCGTTTAACTTGCTGTCCAGCATTGTGATGTGCTTTGTCATCAGTCCACAGCTCAGCCTTATCTTTATAATCGCCAGCGTTGTGTTGGGAGTTATTCTTGCTCTTATTATCACTAAGGTATCCAAGATGTTTGCCCTCGTGTTCAAGCAGTATGACGTACTCAACAGCGTGGTGCAAGAGAATGTTTCTGGCATCCGAGTTGTAAAGGCTTTTGTGCGAGAGGATTACGAGAAAAGCAAATTCTGGAACGCGGCAAAAAGACTTTATGACTTAAACGTCAAGGCCGAAAGTCTGATGGCACTTAACGGACCTGTGATGAACATGGTGGTCTATGGCTGCATCATCGCTATTTCATGGTTTGGCGCCCAGTTTGTTGTGGGCGGCAATCTCACGACTGGTCAGTTGACTTCTCTGTTCACCTATGTTATGACCATCCTCTCCTCACTGATGATGCTGAGCATGATTTTTGTGACTATCACCCAAAGTCTGGCCAGCGGTCAGCGTGTGGTACAAGTCATCAATGAAGAACCCGACATCGATAACCCCGAGGAAGCAGACACTGAGATTCCTGACGGTCGCATTGACTTCAACAAGGTTTATTTCGCTTACAAGGGTGGCAGTGGAGAATATGCCCTCAATAACATCGACCTTCACATCGCGAGCGGTGAATCTATCGGTGTGATTGGAGGCACCGGTAGCGGCAAGTCGTCACTCATCAATCTAGTGAGTCGCCTGTATGACGTCTCTAAAGGCAGTGTGATGGTCGGAGGCAAAGATGTGCGCACCTATGATCTTGAAACGCTGCGCAACAATGTCGCTGTTGTTCTTCAAAAAAATGTACTGTTCTCAGGTTCCATTCTTGACAACCTGCGCTGGGGAGACGAGAATGCCACGTTTGAACAATGTCGGGAGGCGTGCCGTGTAGCATGTGCCGACGAGTTCATCATGGAGATGCCCGACGGCTACGATACCCGCATCGAGCAAGGCGGTGCTAATGTGTCGGGGGGCCAGCGTCAGCGTCTGTGCATAGCCCGAGCCTTGTTGAAAAAGCCCAAAGTGATGATACTGGACGACAGCACCAGCGCTTGTGACAACGCTACCGATGCACGCATCCGTGCAGCCCTGCGTGAAAATCTGCCCGAGATGACCAAACTCATCATCTCTCAGCGCATCAGCAGCATTAAGGACTGCGACCGCATCCTGGTGCTGGACAACGGCAAGGTTGTGGGCTTTGACAACCATGACGACCTGCTCAAGTCTTGTACCATCTATCAAGAAATCTGCGCCATTCAGGAAGAGGCCGGAGGTGACTTCGATAAACCCCAAAACAACAGAAAGGAGGTACAATCATGAGAATGCCAGGAGGACCCGGAGGAGGACCCGGACGCCATGTTGTTGTAGATACTACCGGCGTGAACAAGCGCAGCACTCTGCTGAGGCTCTTCAGTTTTGTGATGAAGAACTACAAGTTCTCGTTTCTTGCTGTGGCAGTTTGCATTGTGGTGACAGCATGCACGACCCTTGCCTCTACCCTATTCACCCGCACCCTCATCGACGATTATATCACGCCGTTGATGGGCCAGGCGCATCCCGACTATGGCCCGTTGGCCCAGACACTGCTCAAACTGGGCATTGTGCTTGCCTTTGGTGCCTTGTACTCTTACCTGCATAGCAGATTGATGATCAACATCAGCCAAGGCACTATGCTCAAATTGCGTGTCAAGACGTTCGATCACATGGAATCGTTGCCCATTAAGTATTTCGACGGCCGCGCCCATGGCGACGTGATGTCCACTTACACCAACGACGTGGACACCCTTCGCCAGATGATTTCGGGCAGTCTTCCTCAGGCCTTCAACTCGCTTATTACCCTCGGCATCACCTTTGCCAGCATGATTGTGATGAGTGTGCCCATGACCATTCTCTCCATCGTGATGGCGCTCCTGATGGCATGGTCCACGACCTATCTGGGCAAACGGTCACGCAAGCACTTCCGCGTTCAGCAACAGAAGCTCGCCGAGGTCAACGGTTTTATCGAGGAGATGATGACGGGACAAAAGGTCGTCAAGGTCTTCTGTCATGAGGATAAGGCTGTCGAGCAGTTCGTGACCATCAACGAGGAATTGCGCAGCAACACCTATGACGCCAACCGCATCGGTAATATCGTCATGCCTGTGAACGGCAACCTGGGACATCTGAGTTATGTGCTCATGGGTGTGTTAGGTGCGTGGCTCATCATCAGCGGTCACAGTGGCATGACACTTGGAACGCTTGTGGCATTTCTCACGCTCAACAAAAGTTTTGCGCGACCCATCGCCAGCATCAGCCAACAGATCAACAGCGTGCTTAATGCATCAGTGGGCGCTGACCGCGTCTTCAAGCTTATCGACGAGGCAGCTGAACCTGATAGTGGCGGTATCACTTTGGTCAATGCCGGACATGATGGCAGTGGTCAACTCGTTCCCTGCAAACCGCGCACAGGCATCTGGGCATGGAAAATCCCGCAGACTGACGGTACCTACAAATATGTTCAAGTCAACGGTGGCGTGAAATTCAACAATGTGGACTTCGGCTATAACCCTGAGAAACAAGTACTCTTTGACATTGACATCGATGCCATGCCCGACCAGAAAATCGCTTTCGTGGGCGGTACAGGTGCGGGTAAGACCACCATTACCAACCTCATCAACCGTTTCTATGACATCCAAGACGGAAAAATCCTGTATGACGGCATCAGCGTGAACGACATCCGCAAGCGCGACATCGCCGACGCTCTCCCCGTGAACAACAATGTGCCATTGTTCACGCCTCAGATCCTTGGTTGCAGGCCGAAGGATGCCCTGCGCATGGTTGAGAAATTGACCGAGATGGGTCACCACAACATCGACATCAACCTGGGGTGTCCGTTCCCTCCCATTGCCTTGCACCACAAGGGGGCAGGGCTGCTCCAGTATCCCGACGAGGAGACGATGCGCGCCGCCGCCACGAAGCATGTCG
>DAIREJ010000222.1:0-3046 GCA_036795635.1 Sodaliphilus sp. | reverse complement strand
ACCTGACCTTGCCCGAGATCGAGGAAGGCGCAACCTATGACGTGACTGGTCTCGTAACCATTTACTACGGTAACCCCCAGATCTACATCACCGAGATGACCAAGGTTGAGGCTCCCGCTGTAGTTCGTGGCGATGTTGATGGCAATGAAAAAGTCAACATGGACGACCTGACCGCCCTGATCAGCTATCTGGTTTATGGCACTCCCGTTAGTGATGGCGCTGCAATCTGCGACAACCTTGACAGCACCGTTGTTAGCATGGACGACCTGACCGCTCTGATCAGCTACCTGGTTTATGGCAATTGGGGTGAGTAATCCCGATTCATTTTAATCACAAAACAGGCCTCCCATTCGGGAAGCCTGTTTTGTTTTATACACCCAAAAAAGAAAAGCCCTCGCTCCACCCTACCCGCTCCTCGCGGGCGCTAACCCGCATCAATCAAAGAGCGTGGGCTGTGGCAAGAGCTGGAAACTGTGGCGATGGTGGGGGGTGACACCGTGAGCGGCGATGGCGGCGCGGTGGTCGGGCGTGGGATAACCCTTGTTGCGGTCCCAGCCATATTGAGGGTACTCCTCATGTAAGCGACGCATGAGCTCGTCACGATGCGTCTTGGCAAGGATGGACGCGGCAGCAATGCACAGCATCTTGCCGTCACCCTTGACGATGGTCGTGTGGGGAATGTCTTGATAAGGGTAGAAGCGGTTGCCGTCAACCAGAATGCCCTCGGGGCGCACACTCAACTGGTCCAGGGCGCGATGCATCGCCGTGATGCTGGCCCGCAGGATGTTCATGCGGTCTATCTCCTGGGGCGATACCATCGCCACAGCCCAAACCAACGCCTCACGCTCAATGACGGGACGCAGCTGCTCGCGCTGCCGCTCGGTGAGTTGTTTGCTGTCGTTGATGAGGTCGTTGTGGAAATCGGGCGGCAAGATGACGGCTGCTGCAGTGACAGGTCCGGCAAGACACCCGCGGCCAGCTTCGTCACAGCCCGCTTCGACGCGTCCCGCTATTAAAAACGCTTGCAACATTGGTTGATGAATGATTGCCCCCTAACGCCTAAAGCCTAATACCTAAAGCCTAAACTAAAGCCTCCTCTCGATGACGTAGTCAAAAATCTCACGGAACTGGTCCACGGTCTCGTGGGGACTGTAGGGCATGAGCACGTCGTTGGCCTCGTCGCGCAAGCGCTGCATCGTCTCATAGGCATAGTCAATACCGCCCGACTCCTTGGCAAAGGCAATCAGACGGTCGATATCCTCGGTCATGAGCTTATCCTTATTCACCAGTGCAAGCATCTCATCATGCTCGGGCAGGTCGGTACGGCTCAAGGAATAGATGAGCGGCAAGGTGACCTTGCCCTCGCGCAAGTCGTTGCCTGTGGGCTTGCCGATGATGGGGTCGTGGTAGTAGTCAAAGATGTCGTCCTTGATCTGGAAGCAGATTCCCAACAGGCGCGCAAAGCGGCGCAACTCGTCGATGGCCGTCTGGGGAGCGTCGTTGGCATATCCACCCACCTGGGCGCAGCACTCGAATAACGAGGCGGTCTTGGCGCGGATGATGTCCATGTAGGTTGCCTCGTCGATGTTGTGCCTGCGCGCAAAGTCCACCTGGTCAATCTCGCCCAACGACAGGTCGCGGCCCATGTCGGCCAGAGCACTCAGGATGCGTCCGTCGCCCGTTGCCACACCGCAACGCAAGGCACCAGTGACAAAAAAGTCACCCACAAGCACAGCCACATGATTGCTCCACACACTGTTGATGGTGGCCAACCCGCGACGCTCGGTAGCCTCGTCGATGACGTCATCGTGAATCAGCGATGCATTGTGAAGCATCTCGAGGGCGGCGGCGCCCTGCAACGCCTTCTCGTTGATGCCGCCGAAGAATTTGGCGCTCAACAGCGTCACGATGGGGCGCAACATCTTGCCCTTACTTTTCAGGTAAGCGGTCACGATGTTGTCGGTGAGTTCACTGCCGCTGATAAGCGTCTGCACGATGATGTCATTCATCGCGTCAAGCTCCGGCCGCAGTTGTTCTTGTATCTGTGAGAGCGATATTGCCATTTTGCGTAATATGTGTGCAAAGGTAGCAATAATTCTCGGTAATCACCGCCATAACTGAGAAAAAAAGCGTAACTTTATGCCCCACAAAACAAGGTAGAGAATATGGAACAAAACAAGAAACTGCTGTTGCTGGATGCTTACGCGCTCATCTTTAGGGCTTTTTATGCCATGATCCGCAGTCCCCGCGTCACATCCACCGGCATCGACACGTCGGCCGTGTTCGGCTTCGTCAACACCCTGCAGGACCTGCTCAAGCGCGAGCAGCCGTCGCACATCGCCGTGTGCTTCGACCCTCCCGGCGGCAAGACTTTCCGTCACGAAAACTATGAGCCCTACAAGGCCAACCGCGAGAAGACGCCCGAGGGCATCCTCGTCGCCGTGCCCTACATCAAGCGCATCCTTGAAGCCTATCGCATCCCCATCTTCATGATCGAGGGCTACGAGGCCGATGATGTCATCGGCACACTATCGCATCAGGCCGAGAAGCAGGGTTTCTTCACCTATATGGTCACCGCCGACAAGGACTTTGGACAGCTGGTTACGCCCAACATCAAGATTTTCAACCCGTCGAAAAACGAAATTATGGGCGTCGAAGAGGTCAATGCCAAGTACGGCATCCAAGAGCCCACCCAGCTCATCGACATCCTGGGACTGATGGGCGACAGTGCCGACAACATCCCCGGTTGCCCAGGCGTGGGCCCCAAGACTGCCGAGAAACTCATCCAGCAATATGGCTCGGTGGAAAACCTGCTGGAACACACCGACGAGCTCAAGGGCGCACAAAAGGAGCGCATAGAGGAGAATGCCGAGCTGATACGCATGTCCAAGTGGCTGGCGACCATCATCACCGATGTGCCCGTCACCCTTGACGCCAACGTCCTGCGTCGCGAGCCCGCCGACTTGGACGCCCTGCGCCAGGTGTTCAACGAGCTGGAATTCCGCACCCTCACCCAGCGCCTCATCGACGGCGGCGAGGCCAATGC
>DAIREJ010000221.1:2796-3106 GCA_036795635.1 Sodaliphilus sp. | reverse complement strand
CGGAGTGGACAGCACCAACTCCATCACCATTGCCTTGAGTTGCGGCAGCAACGTGGGACCCACCCTGGGACTGGAAATCGGCCCCACGATGTCATGGAGCATCCTGCCGCCGTTGGTCAAATGGATTCTGTCAGGCTTGATGCTCATGGGACGTCTCGAGATCTTCACAGTGCTGGTCATTTTCGCGCCCTCGTTCTGGAAAAACCACTGATTTCCAAAAAAAGAGCATAAAAATTTTACCAGTTCAAAAAAACGTTGTACCTTTGCGCGCCATTACAACAAAGAGGCGTTTACCACCGCCACAAAATTG
>DAIREJ010000221.1:0-2786 GCA_036795635.1 Sodaliphilus sp. | reverse complement strand
AAGTTTAACAATTTAAAGATACATCAAGACAATGAAAAAGGATATCCATCCCAGCAACTATCGCGAGGTTGCTTTCAAGGACATGTCTAACGAGGAGGTTTTCATCACTCGCAGCACTGTGAACACCAAGGAGACCATCGACATCGACGGTAAGACCTATCCCCTGGTAAAGCTCGAGATCACCAACACCTCGCACCCCTTCTTCACCGGCAAGCAGAAGCTCGTCGACACCGCAGGTCGCGTGGACAAGTTCATGCAGCGCTACGGCAACCGCAAGAAGAAATAAGACAACATGGCATCATGGCTGCCGTGAGCGCTCGCGGCAGTTACCAACAAGACACAGCGACGCGCCCTTTCCATCATGTGTGGAGGGCGCGTCGCTTGTCTATCATCGCCAGTCAGTGGTATCACTCCGGCAGGAACATCGTCTGCATTGATTTGATAATGTTGCTCATCGAGCTTTCGATACCAAGCTGTTCACACACAACCGTTGTCAACGACAGCGCTGCCGCAGCAACCAGCGGACGCCACAGCATCCTGGGCCAGGCAACGCCTTCACGCCAGGGCTTGGTGTTCACCAACATGACGGCTTCCAGGGCTACCCACAACAACGCAAGATGGTTAGCAAAGGCCAGCACATATCTGACACTCAGTGATCCGTCCCTCGCAATCATACCATAGAACGTGCCACTGATATATACCAGCAGCTTGGTAACAATAATGGCCAGGAAGACCGAGGCCACGATTCGCCACAGCGTCCCCCACCATCCGTAGCCGAACAGCTGCTTGTAGTCACACCACAGCATGAGCGGCAACACCACCATGACCATGAAACCTGCCGCCTCATCTCCGTTGCGCGACAACGAGGGTATCAGGTAGAACACCAGCGTCACGAGCAACATATACAGCAAGAACTGCACCCCGATAAACACTTGGACAAAGAACCCCTGGGGCAACGTGTGACGAGGCAAGCGCGGTGCCGACCGGAACAGGAACCACACCGGCACGATAAACAACGAGAAACTCACGAGCACAGCCCAGTGGATGTGGTTTTCCATCCAGTTATAAAAGTCGCCCATCAGAAAATCCTGTACCGCATTCTTACCTGTCTCTTCATCGACTTCAGCCTCAAAACCCATTCCCAGCAAGCCATAGACGAGCACCACAAGCACCGCCATGACGACCAGCATCTTGACCGGCGGGAAACTCACCTGCCGCTTGCCGCTGATGTAATCATGCATCAGGTAGCCAGGACGCAACAGCAGTTGCCACAACGTGTAAGGCAATGAGCGGGTGCCCACGCCCCACACGTCCAGGATACCCTGCCACACGCTGTGCCACGTGATGGGGCCATACACTGCCTTCTGTCCGCAACGCGGGCAATAGTTATTCTCGCTCTCGGCACCACAGTTACAACAGCCGTGATGATCATGACTGTCATGATAGTCAAACGGGCGCTGCTGCCACTGTCGGAATTGACGGTATTTATCTTTAATCAGACCCATGATTCAATCCTAAAAAACTGAAAAAACACTTAACAGGCTACCTGGTTTAATGCTCTCGATATAGACGCCGATGACTATTGAAATGAAAATGACCGATAAAGGTAACATTATCGCTCGCAGCCAGCCTTTTTCACGCCACAAACGGCGGTTAATCACATCAGCGACCGACAGCGACATCAACATGCATAAAAGCAAAAAAATGACATATAGGGAAATCCTCAAATATTTGCCATCATTAATGCTCAGTGTAAACATAGCCCACAGAAAACTCAACGCAAAAAAGCCTGTCACTACACTAAAAAGAATCATCATCAATCGCCATACCGTCCCCCCCCAGCCGTAGCCAAACAGCTGCTTGTAATTAACAGCGACAATAACAGGTATCAACAATAAGGAACTCTCAATCACCATATCCTCAAATCCGGAACTGCCCGCAATATAGCCCAAATCTATTCCGGCCAGCTTGACACATGTAGAGATGATGAATACCCACATGATGTACTCGGTCGTCATGAACACCTGGATAAAGAAACCTTGAGGCAAGGTGTGCTGTGGGTTGCGAGGCGAGTACCTGAACACCAGCCATGTGGGCAGTATCAGAAATGAGAAGAGGAACAGGAACATCCACTCAACATGATTTTCAATCCACAGATTCACGCTGTCCACGAAGTATTCCCAACCAGTTGATGTGATGGCCTCAGGATCTTCTTCAATAATTATATTCCAGTACTCGGGAAAAATGGCTTTTCCGACAAAATAGAGTATTACGGCCACGAGCACAAGCATCTTGACCGGCGGGAAACTGGACTGCCACTTGCCGCCAATGTAGTCACTGATGAAATAGCCCGGCCGCCACAGCAATTGCCACAGCGAGTAAGGGAACGAACGCCCACCCAGGCCCCACACATCCATCACGCTCCGACGGACCACCTCCCACGTGATGCGGCCTGCTGTCACTCGTTGCCCACAACGGGGACAGAAATTACCCACATGTTCCTGACCACAGTTGCTACAGTGGCGAATCTCATGGTCTAGGGGCTCGTAATTCCGAGGCTTGCGCTGCCATTCACTGAATCGCCGATATGCTGACTTAAGAAAATTCATCACAAATGGCGCAGTTCTCAGGATGTCATTTCATCATCGGTAATCGTGTCATCCTCGGCAACGGGCTGTGGAACGACAGGTTGAGACGGCTGGGTGATGGTGCGGCGCCCGCGGCGCTCGGCAAGGTATTCCTGCAGGCTGGTGAAATTGAACAACAGCAGGCAGATGCCCGTCATC
>DAIREJ010000220.1:498-3117 GCA_036795635.1 Sodaliphilus sp. | reverse complement strand
CGGGAGAGCTGGCCCCCACGTTGCAAGTCGCCCACAGCGTGCCGCTGGGCAGACCCAGGTCCACCCACTCGTGCGAATCACCCCATGGCCAGGTGCCAAACACCAAGTAATTGATAAGCGTGGTCAGGTCATCCATGCCCACGCCGCCGCTCAGGTTGGTGTCGGCATTGGTCAGGTTGATGCCCGTGGCGTCGCTAAACACCAAATAATTAATCAACCTGGTCAAATCATCCATGTTGACAAAGCCGTCGCTGTTGACATCACCCACCTCGGTATAGACTGTCACCATGCAGGCATCAGGTACCGCCTGTCCGTCCATTGAGCTGACCACAATCATCGTGGTGCCCTCGGTCAAGCCCACCACTTGGACGACGCCGTTCACCAGACGGGCAGCCGCCACCTCGGGGTTGCTCACGGTGACCTTGAGCGAAGTCTGCATCGGCGACATCGTGGGGGTGAGCGTCAGGGAATGGTTGGGCCGCAAACGGGCCTCGTGCTTGTCAAGGGTAATCACGATGGTGGTCTGAACCACCTTGACATGACAGGTCGCCTGCTTGTCAAGGCAAGTCGCAACGATGTCGCACTCGCCAGCGGCAAGCGCTGACACCCTGCCGCCGTTCACGGTGGCAACCGATGGGTCGGATGATGACCACACCACCGAGCGCAACGAGGCATTGGCGGGAGAGATAGTAGCTGTGATGTCCACGGTCTCGCCGGCAGCCATGTTGGCTTCGGTAGCACTCAACGTAACACCAGTTGGCTCCACGGCATCGTTATACATGTTCGCGAAATTGCCCCAATACTCGTTGACAAAATAAACACCATAGGATGCAGCGGGCATGTGCAGCGTGGCGCCATAACCCGTGAACGTGCTCGTCGAGCATGCGGGAGGCACGGTGGCGAAAGAGTAAATCACGCTGGGATTCACCTGCAGGTTGCCCAGCGAAGTCACGCCGCTGCAAATGTAGAGCGTCGAGCCGTCACTGTACACGCCGTCGGCCAACTGGACGAAAGCGGCGGTGGCTGTCGACGGCACCATGAGCGCCGCCAACAACAAAATAATGGATTGTAAGAACTTCTTCATGTCGTTTATTGTTTTGGGGTTGGTATCTATTTGGATGCAAAGGTAGTGCTTTTTTAGAGAATAACGCTATATATTGCAACTACTTTTCAGAGAGCACAATCAAGCAAACATCAGACAAGTTCTAGGCGGAGCACTCTGATGGGCCTGTCTTTCCCTTGGTATTGATTCTCGTCAAAGCAGGTCTCACCTGTCGCAACAAATCCGCATTTTTCCATCACTCGTCCCGAAGCGGGGTTGTCGATGAAGTGGCCGCTGATGAGTGAAGGGATGTCGGTCATCTCGCGGATGTGTTCAATCAACAACCGCAGAGCCTCGGTGCAGAGGCCCTGGTTCCAATAGGGTTTGGCAATCCAATAGCCCGTGATTGGCTCTCCATCTCGAGCGGGCAAATTGCAGTCACACGATGGGCCGTAGCCAATAGCGCCGATAGCCTCACTGGTTTCTTTAAGTTCAATTGCCCAGGTGGTATCGTTATTGAATACGGTGCGGATAATCTCCAGACTCTCTTCCACGCTCTTATGGGGCGGCCAGCCAGCACGAGGTCCCACATCAGGGTCGCTCGCATATTTGAACAATGCCTCGGCATCACTTTCTCGCCAAGGGCGCAACACTATCCTATCAGTTTCCATCATTGTCATGATTTATCGGTGAATATACATCCTTGAGAGATAAGGCTCTCCATTGCCTTGTGCCAAACAAAGGAATTCCCAACCGTAACGTTCATAAAAGCCAGTGTGGTTTGTCAACAGGTAAACAGGAGAGATACCTCTTGACCTCAAATCCTCGACAGCCTTATTCAGCAATTTGCCCGCTATTCCTTGACCACGGTAATCCTCGTCGGTATAGACGGCGCAAATATTTGGCGTCAAGTCATTCCTGTCATGGAAGTCATTTTCAATCACTCCCAAGCCTCCGACAATCTGGTCATCATCAAGACAGAGGTACCATCCATATTCAGTGTCTTTGTTCAAGTATGCCTCCATGCATTCCAGATAGGCTTCGCAGGGCAGGCCCCACTTGGAATGGAACCAAGTTGCGGCAACATCCATCAACGCTGGCATTTCTCGCAATGTTATGTATGTGTATTCACACATTTCACGTAGTTCTTGTTCTGATTATTCTATTGGTATCTGGATGATTGAGAGCCATTTCTCTGGATCATCCTGGTTCCAGATCCCGTCAATGTAGCTTGTGCGGGGTTGCCCTGCAACCTTGTAGCCATGCTCCTCTATATAGCGAAAGGCTTCGGTGAACGACTCGTAAAAGCGTTCGTAAGGGCCGACGTGTTTCATGCATAGGGCCTTGGGTATTTCAGGCAGGCGCTTGAACTGGATGATGGCACTGTCATCACCCATCTCCTCCACCTGTTCGCAATACTCGAGGTCGATGTCCGTAGGAGTATACTCCTTGTTGTGCTCGATGGTGAAGCAGTAGCCTGGTGGCGGACATTTGCAGCCCAAGCGTTGCATCTCTGGAGCAATCTTATTGACACACAAGGGTCCCAAGACCGCATAATTGGGGATGACTTCACGATG
>DAIREJ010000220.1:0-488 GCA_036795635.1 Sodaliphilus sp. | reverse complement strand
GATGTAGCGGAAGGCCTCGGTGAACGACTCGTAGAAACGTTCGTAGGGGCCTGTGTGCTTCATGCAGAGGGCGCGGGGCACGGCGGGCAGGCGTTTGAACTGGATGATGGCGCTGTCGTGGCCCATCTCCTCCACCTGTTCGCAATACTCGATGTCGATGTCCGTCGGCGTGTACTCCTTGTTATGCTCCACGGTGAAACAATAACCTGGTGGCGGACACTTACAACCCAAACGCTGCATTTCGGGACCGATCTTCTCTACACACATAGGGCCGATAGCGGCGTAGTTAGGGATGACTTCACGATGACTTGCCACGATGATTTCGGGCAGTGATTGAATACTGAATTTTTCCATTGTCTTCATTTCTTTGCGAGCGTTCCTCCAGTCGAGCAGTTGGTTGCGACGGGCTATCAGTGCCTTCAGTTGTGCCTCCGTTTCCCTGATCTTCTCGGTCATCTGGCGGATGGTTGGCGTGTGCGAACCATCGT
>DAIREJ010000219.1:0-3148 GCA_036795635.1 Sodaliphilus sp. | reverse complement strand
GTACCTGAAGTGGGACTTGAACCCACACGGCCGCAATGGCCAAGGGATTTTAAGTCCCTCGTGTCTACCGATTCCACCATTCAGGCTTGTGGTAGTGATTCGGCCGCAAAGATACAACTTTTTGTCGAGAATAAGGCTACAGCGGTGTTTTTTTTCTTTTTCTTTGAGAACTTGTCGCTCAAGGCAGGTCCAGGAGACGGATGTCTGCCACTGCGTCCTGCTGACGTGACCGCAGCTCGCTGATTTGCGCCAACAATTCCGCAAAGTGGTTGTCAGCCTTCGGGATGAAGCTGCTGTTGCCCATGTCGGACAATGCGTTGGCTACTTCGTTCACGGTGTAGTCGTCGGGGTCGAAGGTGGGTTGGTATGCGCGGTCGTCATTGTTCTCTTTGTCTGCACTGACCGTGTTCAGGAGCCCGGCACGCTTCAATTTGGAGAGTATTTGTTCGACCAATGGCCCCGGGATGTCGTAGTCATGGACAAGCTCGCTGAGCTTGATGGCACCCTCGTGTTGCTTGAAGCGCTTCACGGCAAGCGTTAGCACCGCCACCGCGATGTGGGTCGAGTAGGTGCTGGAAATGCCTTCTGCCTTGTCACGATAAGCAAAACTGTCAAAGTTCTGCCAAGCATAGGTCAGTCCCACACCCGCCAGTGTGATGAGCCACGACAGCTGCATCCACACCAGCACCAACGGCAGGAAGGCGAAGCTGCCGTAGATGGCGTTATACTTGGACACATAGACCTGACCGGTCACAAACAGCCACTGGACGCAATGGAACAGCGTGCCACACAGCACTCCGGCGAATAGAGCTCCCTTGAAACGCACCTTGGTGTTCGGGATCAGATAGTAAGCGGCCGTGAAGATGATCCACGAGATGACGATGGGCATGAAAGAGAGCGACTTCTGCAACACGGGTGAAAGCGCGTGGCCCTCAAGCACACGTTGGACGGTGTCGCTCATGAAGATGGAGATACCTGCCGAGCACACCATCAGAACGGGCAAGAGCAGGAACAAGGCTGTGTAGTCGGTGAACTTGCGCGCCAGCGAACGTGTGGTGGTAACGCCCCACACGTGGTTGAACGAGTCTTCCACGCTGCTCATCAACGACCATAGCGTCCAAAGCAAGAAGATGAGTCCAATGCCGATGAAAATTCCCTGAGAGGCTTGGGACAAGTAATTGTCAACATATTGCAGTGCCGATTCCAAGGCATGGCGCTGAGCAGGGAAGTACTTGAACAGTTCGCTCTGCATCAGATTTTGGAAACCGAAGCCGCGTGCGATGGCGAACAACATGGCCAGAGCAGGGACAACGGCCAGCACCGTCCTGTAGGTCAAGGCACACGCTTGCGACTGAAGGTCACGGTCCAAAAAAGAGCGAACGCTCAGATTAATGATTTTCACCGTCTTGACCGACCACAACGCACGTGTGTCATCCCACACGTCACTGATGCAGTAACGTATGTTCGATTCGATGCGTTGCCACAAACTCTTTTTCTCACTCATCCTCTCTCAATGTTGATTCAAGGGGACGGCTCTTCGTCGTTTCAATTGTTGTCCAGCGCTTTTTTGATCAACTCAAAGATGCCGTCAATGCTGCCCAGGCCATCGATAGCGCGGTACTTGCCCTGCTGCTCGTAGTAGGCCTTGAGCGGAGCAGTTTGATGATGGTAAGTATCCAGGCGTTTGCGGGCGGTCTCTTCGTTGTCATCGGTTCGGCCACTCAACTGTCCGCGCAGCAGGATGCGCTTGATAAGCTCTTCCTCGGGGACTTCCAGACCCACGACTGCATCAATTTGTGTGCCCCGGTCGGCAAGCAACTGCTCTAGCGCCTCGGCCTGCGGAATGGTGCGGGGGAATCCGTCAAAGATGACACCCTCGTTGGCTTTGTCCTTGTTGTCGTCAAGTACCTGGGCTAGGATGTCGATGATGAGCTCATCAGGAACGAGCTGCCCTTGATCGATGAAACCTTTAGCGATTTGACCCAACTCGGTGCCGCGGCGGATGTTGTCGCGCAGCACATCGCCAGTTGAGATGTGGAACAGGTTGTAGTGTTCAATCAATTTATCGCTCTGGGTGCCTTTGCCCGAACCGGGTGCACCAAATATTACAATGTTCAACATAATCTTGAATTTTTACGTTAATCGTTCTATCTATATATTTAATGACTATCCTCAAAAAGGGCTTGCTATTAACCATCAGCCTGCTCTTTCAGTACATAGATGTCAGGCAGATTGCGTGCCAGACCGTCAAGGTCGAGCCCGTAGCCCAAGATGAACTTGCTGGGAATCTCAAAGCCCACATATTCGGGGCCGGTCCCCACTTTCAGAGCGTCGGGCTTGAACAGCAACGATACCATCTTTATCGATGCTGGGTTTCGTTTGTTGAGCTCTTTGCGCAACTCATGGGCTGTAAAGCCGCTGTCGATGATGTCCTCCGTAATGATGATGTGACGGCCGGTGATGTCTTCGGTAAGTCCCATGATTTCTTGGATTTCGCCGGTCGAGGCCATACCCTGATAAGACTTGAAGCGGATGAAGGTGATTTCGGCGTCGTGCATGTCGCAGGCACGGAACAGGTCTGCAGCAAAAATGAAGGCACCGTTGAGCACACACAGGAAAAGGGGGTTCTTGCCATCATAGTCACGTTTAATCTCTTGGGCAAGACGATTCACCTGCTTAGCAATCTCTTCGCGTCTGATGTAGGGTTCAAACGTAAGACCCAGATAAGTTACTTCTTCCATGAGCTCTAAGAATTAAACCACAAAGTTACAAAGAACTTTTCACTTTTCCCTTTCCAACCCTCAGTTTTTTCTTTTTTTTCTCGTTGTTATCGTGACAAAACGGACGAGGGTACGCCGTTGATCAGCGTGCCCTCGTCTGTTTGTGTTGGATGCAATCGAGAGTTATTTCGCGACTTTTTCCAGGCGTTTCATCATCGCGAACATGAAGATTGCTGCGACGAGGCACACGCCCAGGAAGACGCACCAGCAAGCCCACAAGGGCACCTTGCCCCACAAGGCGCCACCCACGAGCACGAGTTGGTTACCCAGGGCGGTCGATACGAACCAGCCACCCATCATGGCACCCTTGTATTTGGGAGGAGCCACCTTGCTGACAAACGAGATGCCCATCGGCGAGAGCAACAGCT
>DAIREJ010000218.1:645-3165 GCA_036795635.1 Sodaliphilus sp. | reverse complement strand
GTGGCGCCTGAATGCGGGACTGCGCTATGAGTATGACCACACCCGCACCGACAGCAAGGGCTTTGTCCTCAACAAGACATATCACAACGTGCTGCCCAGTGCCAGCGTGGGATTCAAGCCGTCGCATGATGTTGACCTGGTGCTGTACTACGGCCGCATATTGAGGCGACCCACCTACAACGAACTGCGCCCCACGTCCTATTACATCAACACCTATCAGGAAACGACAGGCAACCCCTTGTTGCAGCCGTCGGTGACCCATCGGTTGGCCCTGAATGCCAACTACAAGGGCTTCACCTCCTCGCTGAGCTATCGGCTCATGGACAATGCCATCCAGCGCATTGTGGAGTATATGCCATCGGGCATCATCAGTGAGCATCCCATCAACATCAAGCACTCACATGCCTGGTCGCTGGACTTGGGCTACAACTACAGCAATTCATGGGTGAATCTGGGCGTGCAGTCGAGTATGACATTGCCCCACATCACCTATCCTTATCTGGATGGCACGAGGATTGAGGACAGGCCCTATGCCGTTCTCTCGCTCAATGCCCAGTTCACCGTGGCGCGTAAGTTCCTGCTGGGATGCAATGCGCTCTACAGCACACCGTGGACCAGCGGATTCACAAGAAACAGCTCAATCCTTGGGGTGAACTTGAGTGCCATGGCCTCTTTGTTCAAGAACCGCCTGCTGCTGGGAGTAACCGCCAATGACATCTTCCGCCGTAGCACGCCGTCCTGGAGTGAAACACGCTACATGAATGCGCATAATGAGACCTATAGTTATAACTACACACGGGGCATCTCGCTGATGGTGCGTTGGACCTTCAACTCCATCAGTAACCCGTTCAAGAAGCGCAGCGGCAACGACGCACCCTTGCGCCGTACCCAAGACAATTAATCATCACATATCAATAACACAACTATCATGAAGAATTATTTATTTTTCCTTATCGGAATGCTGGCACTGGTGTCTTGCACCAACGAAAGTGACGAACCCAGGCACAATCCCACCGGGGGCGAGGACCTCTATTTGGCCACACATGGGTTTATGGGTCATCCTGAAATGATCTATAACCTGGATGGCGACACGATTTATCAATGCGCCGAAGATGGCCACATCCTTGAGCTGCTGAGCGAAGGCAGCGACTGGTATGCTTCAATTGCCAATCAAGATGGCACCTATAGTGTGGTCAAGGATGGCACGACAGTGTGCACGACCCAGGAGACCATCTGGTGCATGGCCGTTGAAAACGGTATCGTTTATACTGTCCAGGAAAACACTGCCGACAATACCGTGTGGGTCCATAAGGATTTCGAGCGGCTATATGAATTAGACAGGAACGTGAATTTCAACACAATCTGTGTCAGCAATGGCATTGTCTCTTTCACAGTCTCTGCCAGCAAGCCTTATACCTGGATCAACGGAAGGACAGTCGAGTTTGGAGGACTGAACTCCGCCCCAGAGGAGGGATTCGGACACACCTTTGGCTGTGACCGCAGCGGTTATGATGTCTTGATTACCTATGAGAGCTATCAAGTGGGTGGGAAATACATGTACTGGTGGAACGGCAAGAATTACGATTTGCCCCAGACATTTATTCCGTCGGCATCACGCCTGGTTAATGGACACGCCTTCATCCTGGGAGCTGAAAGGACTACGTTGAGTCCTGGTGGCGCTCATTATGTCCCTGCAGTGTTTATCGATGGGATGAAAACCGTCTTGAATGATGAGTACGACTTTAAGGCGACACAAGTTGTAGGCGACGGAATGGACACCTATATTCTGGTAAATGATGTGGGCGGAAACTTCAGACGGTCCAGGATCTACAAGAATTTACAGCGCATGATACTGCCCGAGAATATAACCATTCCCGAAGATATTATAGAATACTATGAAATGATCTTTTACGATAGCAAGACAATTTCATTAGATAATCTGGGCATCACCGCCATTGCAGTGGTGAAGAATGGCCGATAAACATCAATTTCAACTTAATCATAAAACTAACCTAATCATTTTATAACATCATGAAGAAGATATCATTGTATTTATTGATGATCCTCGCTGCCGGTATGTTTACCTCGTGTGGCGATGATGAACCTGAAATCACGCGTGTTCAAGACGGCAATGGCAAGGTGTTTCTCGAGACAGGAACACTCGTTGATGCCAACCTCAATTTCTCTGAGGCTGAATTAGAGCAAGCTCTGAATACTTACAAATGGGAACGGGAATACAGTTTCTACTATGACAATCAAACAATATCAAACAGGTATGAAGTCAAAGGTTTGCCCACTGTCATGCATCCTGATGGAACCATTGAATTTGATGATGAGAGTACCGCAAAGTACACCGTGTTAGACAAGCATATACTTGTCACGAATGAGGTGCAAGTGGGTGTGAACAATTATTCCTACTACGATAGGCTGGATGTCGTATCGCTTGATTTGACCGAGGGTGCCGGCAGAATGATCATTGACCGCATCGTCCCCAATGGATATGGTAAAAGCGACTACGTT
>DAIREJ010000218.1:0-635 GCA_036795635.1 Sodaliphilus sp. | reverse complement strand
GACCTATACCCGAATGGTTTGGCGAGCAGTCTTGCAGTAACAGATAAGAAAAAGAAAGGAGAACAATCATGAAGAAGATATCATTTTATTTGATGATGCTATTTGTTGCTGGCTTGCTCACTGGTTGCAAGGAAGAGGTGACAACCGGTCCCGAGTCCCTGCAAGAGTGCCGCACCCAGGGCATTTACGAGGCAACCATCGTTGAGCTGCCTCTAAAGACCGATGCGGTCGTGGAATGGTATGACCCTGATATGTGGGTTTGGTGTGAAATCACCAAAGCCCCCGAGGATGCCAAGGCCAAAGGGGCGCCCCTCAGCGGGAATTATCTATACTTTCAACGCAACGACTTCCCTGGGCAGGTTCTAAAACCCGGCATGACCGTGAAGTTCAGCATTTATTGCTTGGCGCTCATCCTGCAGGACAAGAACGAGTACCCCTTTGCATTCTCTCCTGATCGTCAATACTACTATGGCTTTGTCATGCATAAGTGATCAAAGGTGAAGGTTCAATTAACGATATCATTATGAAGAGTAAAAGTTTTCTCTTGCTATTTTTCTTGGTAATGCTGACAAGCATGGGCGCAACCGCTCAAGACACGATTGCCACGATACCTGCCGAACGCACGTTGTCACTTG
>DAIREJ010000217.1:0-3242 GCA_036795635.1 Sodaliphilus sp. | reverse complement strand
CATCACGATGGCGGGCTCCAGACTGGCGGTGACGGCAAGCGCGGAGCAAATACCCAAAATCTGCACCAGGATGGGATTGTCCTTGGACAGCGGGTTGAATAATGCTTCTTTGTTCTTCTTGGATAACATATTCGTGAATGGTTTATTCGGGTTGATTGTCGTTGGTTATAGGCTCGGTATCGGCAGTGCACTCAGTGCCACCGCTGCTTGATAGTTTCTTCAGGAAAGCCTCATAGGGGGCAAGGCAGTCGGCCATCATGTCGCTCACGCCGCGACTGGTGATGGTGGCACCGGTCAAGGCTCCGTTGGTGGCTTTCTGACCTTTCTTCAGGACGGCGACACTCTTGAACTCGCCGTCAACAAACAGATGCTTGTCCTTGAACTCGTCTTGGAAGGGTTGCTCGGCGATGCGGGCACCCAGACCTGGCGTCTCGCCCTCGTGTGAGAAGTTGGCGCCGTAGATGGTGTTGCCGTCATCGTTCACGGCAATGTAGCCCCAGATGGGCCCCCACAGGCCAGCACCATACACTGGCAGCACATATTTCACACTGCCGTCATCCATGACGCACTTCATCACGGGTAGTTGACGTTCGCCGGCAGGCAGTTTCACGTTTTTCTTCATCTGGACGTCAAAAGCGACATTCTTGGCAGTGTCCACGATGTTGCCCTCGCCGTCAACGAGCAGGTCTTGGACGATGTACTTTTCATACATGTCCTTGACTTGGGCATCTTCGGGGGCTGCGATGTGCAGGGCGCTCAGAATCTGCTTGCGCGTGTCGTTGGCGATGTTCTCGTTCTGCTTGGGCTTCAGCGCCATGTAGATGAACGCCAGCAAGGTACCCACGAGCAGAACCATCACGGCTGCATACAGGATCTGGTAAAGGTTACTGTTCTTATTCATCGCTTAGTCCTCCTTCACTTTAGCAGCGGCGCGACGAGCGCGACGCTTGATGTTTGATGATACTACGCAGTGGTCAATCAATGGTGCGAAGGCGTTCATCAGCAGGATGGCCAGCATCATGCCCTCGGGGTAACCACTGTTGTAAACACGAATCAGGATAGCGAATACACCAATCAGCAGACCGTAGATGTACTGGCCCAACTTGGTGCGGGCTCCCGTTACGGGGTCGGTCGCCATGAACACGGCGCCGAAGGCGAAGCCGCCCAGGCACAACTGCGTCCACGGGTCGAGCATCGAGGCAGGGTAGGTGGCGCTGGGCAAAGCATGAACCAGAGCGGCCATACCCAAACCGCCGACGAATACCGAGCACATGATGCGCCACGAGGCGATGCCCGTGATCAGTAGCAACGCAGCACCCAGCAGGATGGCAACCATTGAGGTCTCACCAGGCGAGCCGGGAATAAGACCGATAAATGCATCCATGCAACTGATGGGCTGACCCAGGATGTCAGTCATTGTCGGGTCACCGACACTGGTGGCCACCTGACCCAGCGGGGTTGCGCCGGTAAAGGTGTCAACCGTGGTGCCGCTACCCATACCCAGGGCGCTGTCAATCTTGACAAACGCCTCGTCGCCGCTCATGCGCGATGGATAGGCGAAGAAGAGGAATGCGCGGGTAATCAGGGCGACATTGAAGATGTTCATGCCCGTGCCGCCAAACACCTCTTTGGCAAAGATGACAGCAAATGCCGTGGCGACAGCCGTCATCCACAGCGGTGTGTTGATGGGGACAATCAAGGGAATCAGGATGCCCGTAACGAGAAATCCCTCCTGAATCTCCTTGTGGTGAATCTGTGCGCTGATGAATTCAATGCCCAGACCCACGGCATAACTCACCACGATGACGGGCAGCATGGCCAGCAGACCGTAGAGCCACATCGTGAACCAGCCGGTCTCGGGATGTCCAATGGCCAGGTAATGCTGGTAGCCGATGTTGTACATGCCGAACAGCAATGCGGGAATCAAAGCGACAACCACGGTGATCATGGTGCGCTTCAGGTCATTGCCGTCGTGGATGTGGGCGCCCGACCGCGATGTTGCGTTGGGCGTGAACAAGAAGGTCTCCATGCCGTCATACACCGACTCCAGCTTCGCTAGCTTGCCGCCGGGACGGAACGTGGGCTCTATCTTGTTCATGATATTCCTTAATGCTTTCATATCAATGAATATTGTTGAATACCGTTTTTTGTGATTCTTGTTTATGATTGATTGCCGTTGTCGAGGTCAAGAGCAGGTTGTGTCGGTATATCACGACATTTCTGAACGCAACTTGTCCAGACCCTCGCGCACGATTCGCTGTAACTCCAACTTGCTTGTGTCGGCGAACTCGGCAAGAGCGAAATCCTCGGGCGCTACCTCATAAATGCCCAGCTGCTCCATCTTGTCAATGTCCCAACTGATGATGGCTTTGATGAGGAACTCGCCGTAGATGTCCATCGGCAGCATCGCGTCATACTCGCCAGTGCGCACAATGGCGCGCTCGCCACCCTTGATGCGGCTATCCATGCTCACGGGCTTCTTCAAGCCGCGAAGCCATGTGGTGAACGTGCGGTAAATTGAGAACCGGTTGGGGCTCAACGATGCCCAGCCCATGAACTCGTCGGGCTTGCTGTTCTCGGGGATGATGGTGATGTGGCGGTAGGGAGCGCGCAACCATTGTGTCGCCTCGACCTTGACGCCCGTGAGCACATTACCGCTGATGATGCGGCTGTGCGCAACGTTGGTCAGTTCGTTCTTTAGTACCGTTTCCAGGTCTGCACCCATCATGGTCCTGATGTAGCGCGGCTCTTGCACCATCTCACCTGTGACGGCAACCACGGTGTCGTGGCTCACGCAGCCAGTAGTGAACAATTCGCCGATGCGGGCCAGCGTCACGATGTCAAGTGTCCACACCACCTCGCCCTTGTTCACGGGAACGGTGTTGGCGGCCTGGATACCTGCATTGCCTGCAGGGTGGGGACCAACGAAGGTGGTCACCTCGGCGCCTGGCGCCTCAATGGACTGACCTTCGCGTACACCGATGTAAATTTTGCCATCAGTTAGGCCTTTGAGCACTTCGATACCCTTGCTGATGTACTGGCTTTTCTCGCTCAGCACAACATCCAGGTCAGGGGCCAGTGGCGCCGAGTCAAAGGCAGTCACAAAGATGTCGCGGGGACGAACGCCGGGAGCGGGCACCACGTCATAGGGGCGCTGCCTGAGCATGATCCACAGGCCCGACTCGAGCAACACCTCGGTCGCATCACGGTTGATGTTCAGTTTCACGGCGTCATCACGCTTG
>DAIREJ010000216.1:738-3294 GCA_036795635.1 Sodaliphilus sp. | reverse complement strand
TGCTGGTTGCCGCCAGCGGCTATGCCCAGGACAGTTACCGTGAGGCTGTGAAGGAATACATGGCTGTTAATTCCCAAGAAGCTTTGAAAAATTACTGGAATAGGATGGATTCTGTTTTTAAGGCGGATAACACATATTGGTTTGAGAGTGGAGATGTAGATCTGAATCAATTGACTGAACGCTATTTCAACGAGGGGTTCATGGATTATATGGCGGATTTCATGGGCGCCAAGATAAAAGAACTCGGTGTCACAGAAGCGGGTCTAAGGGAACACATGTCGCTCATGTCCACGCCAGAGGGCCAGACCTATAAAGAACACATGGCGCAATGTGTCGAGGCCATCAAGCGCGATACGACAGCCTTTAATGGTCTAGACAGTCTCAAGATTATGGCTGGAGAAGATCCGGATCCGATTCAGATCAAAGCTGGAATCGATCCCGGGTATGTTGAGAAATACAAGAAGGTCCTGGAAGCCGACATGGCAAAGTACATGCAGGGTTTGTTGGATCAGTATTTCAGTTTATTCACAATGATATTCCAGCAAATGCCCGATGAAATGAAGGATATGCAAAATAAGTTGGATGGGGTGAAGAATTGGATGACTGCTAACCTCCCAACGATGATGTTAAACAACGCTTATGGCATCATTACCGAGGATGACCTTGATTTTGTCGCTAAACTGCAAACCCTGGATACTCACAAGTTAATTGGCCTCCTTCCCATGAACCCTGGTGACATGATGTCAACAGGACAGGGTGCAATGAAGAATTATATTGAATGGATGGAGGATCATGGTGCTGTGGTGAAGGAAGAGATGAAGGATTTTTTTCAAAATTACCAATTATTCAACCAATAGCTTGGTGACTAGACAGTAGTGGGGCTCATTGCCTGATTGCTGAAAAATAATCATCAGCCGCTGCCAGTCGATGACTCGGACAGCGGCCGATGCTGCATATATGCTGATAGTTTTTTCAGCGTTTTTCAGTGAGAAAAGGGGAGTGTAAAGGCTTTTTTTGTAAATTTGCCGAAAATAACCAAATATTATATAGTACAATCATGATGAAGAAAGTTCTCTTACTGATTGCCGTGGTGACGGCGATGACGGCGATGGCCGACACGCCATTGTGGATGCGCTATGCCCGCATTTCACCCGATGGCAACAAAATCGCGTTCTGCTACAAGGGCGACATCTATGTGGTGCCCTCAACCGGCGGACAGGCTGTGCAGTTGACTTCACAGTCGAGTTATGAAACCCAACCCGTGTGGTCGCCCGATGGCACCAAGCTGGCCTTCGCCAGTGACCGCAAGGGCAACTTTGACGTGTTTGTGATGCCCGCCACCGGCGGTCAGCCCGAGCGTTTGACTCGCAATAGCGCTGCCGAGACGCCTTGGACTTTCAGTCCCGACGGCAAGTACATTTACTTCAGCGCCTCAATCCAGGACCCTGCCAGCAGCATGCTGTTCCCCAGCGGCCGCTTGACCGAGGTCTATAAGGTGCCTGTCGAGGGCGGTCGTGCCACCCGCGAGTTGAGCACTCCTGCCGAGTATATCACCTGGAATAACGATGGCTCCTATTTCGTCTATCAGGACCGCAAGGGCGGCGAGGATGAGTGGCGCAAGCACCACACCTCGTCCATCACCCGTGACATCTGGCGCTATGATGCCAAGACGGGCCATCACACCAACCTGACCAACATCGGCGGCGAGGACCGTAATCCCGTCCTCAGTCCCGATGGCAAGACCGTTTATTTTCTGAGCGAGCGCAACGGCGGCTCGATGAACGTTTATTCGTTCCCCATCGACCATCCCAGCCAGCTCACCGCGGTAACCAATTTTACCGTCAATCCTGTGCGTTTCCTCTCTATTGACCGCAACGGCACGTTGTGCTTCACCCAGGACGGTGAACTCTACACCATGCGTCAGGGCGCTCAGCCCAAGAAGGTCGCTTTGAGCCTGTGGCATGACGACAGCGACCAGGTACAGAACATGTAGCACACGCGCGGCGCTACTGACGCTGCCGTGTCGCCCGACGGCAAGATGGTCGCCTTTGTGGTGCGCGGCGAAGTCTTTGTGACCTCGGTGGAATATAGCACCACCAAGCGTATCACCGACACCCCAGCTGCCGAGAATTGGGTATCGTGGGGCGCCGACAACCGCACACTGGCCTATGCGACCGAGCGCAACGGCAACTGGGAACTCGTCCTCGCCACTATGGATCGTAAGGATGACCCCAACTTTGCCAATGCCACCCTCGTCAAGGAGGAAATCCTGTTGCCCTCGACCACGGTTGAGCGCACCCGTCCCTGCTTGTCGCCTGACGGTAAGAAACTGGCTTTCATCGAGGACCGTTTCAACCTCAAAGTGCTGGACCTCAAGACCAAGCAGGTGACCCAGGTGACTGACGGCTCGACGTGGTATGAGACCAACGGCGAGTTCAACTACGCCTGGTCGCCCGACGGCAAGTGGTTCACCCTTGAGTTCATCGCCAATCAGCGTGACCCCTACACCGACATCGGTATCGTGTCGGCCAACGGCGGTCCAATCACCAACATCAC
>DAIREJ010000216.1:0-728 GCA_036795635.1 Sodaliphilus sp. | reverse complement strand
CCATGCCTCGTGGGGCTCGCAGGACGACGTCTTCCTGGCCTTCGTCAATCAAGAGGCTCTCGATCGCTATAACCTCAACAAGGAGGACTATGAGCTGCTGACCGAGGCCGAGAAGGAGTCCAAGAAGGCCGATGAAAAGAAAGCCGATGACAGCAAGAACAGCAAGAAGAAAGGCAAAGCCGACGACAAGAAGGACGAAGCCAAAGCTGACAGCAAGGACATCAAGGTTGAGCTGGAGGGCATCGAGGATCGCATCGTGCGCGTGACGCCCAACTCTAGCAGCATCGCAGGCAGCATGATCACCCCCGACGGCGAGTCGCTCTATTACTTGTCGTCAATCGAGAAAGGCTATGACCTGTGGAAGATGGACCTGCGCAAGCATGAGACCAAATTGCTGAACAAGATGGGTGGCGGTGCTGCCGACATCCAGGCCAGCAAGGACGGCAAGACGCTGTTTGTGCTGGGAGGCAGCAAGATGCAGAAGCTCACCGTCTCGGGCGACAAACTCACGGGCATCGACTACAAGGCCGATATGAAGATGGACCTTGCCGCCGAGCGCGAGTACATGTTCAACCATGTGGACAAGCAGATTGAGAAGCGCTTCTACAACCTGACCTACCACGGTTGCGACTGGAAGGCCAACGTGGAGACCTATCGCAAGTTCTTGCCCCACATCAACAACCACTATGACTTCGCCGACCTGCTGAGCGAACTCTTGGGCGAACTCA
>DAIREJ010000215.1:0-3314 GCA_036795635.1 Sodaliphilus sp. | reverse complement strand
CCGCAGTTCACACCGCAGTAGTTGTGCTCGGTGCTCTGACCGATCTTGGCGAGTTCAAACTTGTCGATCTTGTTGTCATTGAACAGGTCGTTCAAGGCAAAGGCAAAACAAGACTCCAATGCTGCCGACGACGACAGTCCTGCGCCCAGGGGCACATTGCCAGCAAACACGGTGTCAAAGCCCTTTACTGTGCCACCGCGCTTGATTGTCTCGCGGCACACTCCAAAGATGTAGCGTGCCCACTGCTCTTGAGGAGCATCCTCCTCGTTGAGGCCAAACTCACAGTAAGCGTCCATGTCCATACTGTAAACACGCACCTTGGCAGTGCCGTTGATGTTGATTTCGGCCATGATGTACTTGTCAATGGCTCCAGGGAACACAAATCCGCCATTATAGTCGGTGTGTTCACCGATAAGGTTAATGCGACCAGCCGAGGCATATATGACGCCGTCGGTGCCGAACCGCTGCTTGAATTGCGCTTGAATCTGTTCTTTCATTGTAATAAATATATGAAATTTTATTAATGTTGATTGATTTCTATCAGTGTGTGGAGAGCATGACAAAGAAACTGAATAGCCGCAACACCACTGGGAATCTGCCGGACCGGCAATTCCTCCTCTGTTGCTCAACGATTCATCACTTCTTGTTGAAGATGTTCTGATCGTTGATGATTCGTTCCAGGTTCTCTATGTTGATGTGACCGTTAATGACAACCATCGCATCGCTCAAATCACTCGCATTCGCGATGACAATTTCGCTCAGGTACTGGCCGTCACGACGCACAAGCACCGTCCTTTGCTCACCGTAGCCCTGTTGCGTGGTGATGATTTCCTCATAAGAACGGTTCTTGTAAAGATTCTGGATGTTTTTGCGGAACTTATCGCGAACACTGGGACTACACTTGCTCAAATCAAGCAGTTGTACCGAAGTGATGCCCAGACCAGCCTCGGACAAAGTTGGTGATATCAAACGGCCAAGGCCAAGCAAGCCACTGCCCACGTTGAAATATTGTGCATTCCTGTTGTCACGCATGTTGTTAATGATGTGATCGGCATCGTGAAACATCATGCCGCAGGACATAACCAGCAACGACAACAACGCCAATATCACTGATCTCATTCTTTTGTTCATCTTTTTTTCTAGATTAAATGGTTAAATATATTGATGACAAAGGTATAAAAAATGTGCGATGCTACTCTTTTTCTTATATTAAAAATTCCCAAAAAATCAGTATTTTCCACACTTTTTTAGCAGGATTCCAATAATGGGCGGTACAGAACAGCAAATTGGTGCATAACAGAACACTTCAAAGACTTCTTTATCATCAAATCAATGTTTTATGTCGCTATTTATAGGACAAGAACAAATTATTTATTACTTTTGCACCCAAAATTAAAAGAAATAACCATATCATCAAATAATTATTAAAAAATGGCAAACATCAACGATTTTAATTTTGCCGGACTGAAGGCAATCGTGCGCGTTGACTTTAACGTGCCCCTGAATGACAAAGGAGAAATTACCGACGATACCCGCATTCGCGGAGCGGTGCCCACATTAAAGAAAATTCTCAATGACGGTGGTGCGCTCATCATCATGTCACACATGGGCAAGCCCAAGGGTAAGATCAACCACAAACTGTCGCTGAGCCAGATCTCCAGCGCCGTAGCTGCCGCTCTGGAGCGTCCCATTCAATTCGCACAGGACAGCGCCGAGGCCAAAGCTCAAGCCGATGCCCTGCAACCCGGCGAAGTGCTGTTGCTCGAGAACTTGCGTTTCCACCCTGAAGAGGAAGGCAAGCCCGTGGGCATTGAGAAGGATGATCCCAACTATGACGCTGCCAAGAAGGAGATGAAGGCCCGTCAAACCGAGTTCGCCAAGACGCTGGCCAGCTATGCCGATGTATATGTGAACGACGCCTTCGGCACAGCTCACCGCCGTCACGCCTCAACTGCTGTCATTGCTGATTTCTTTGACAATGATCACAAGATGCTGGGTATGCTCATGGAAAAAGAGGTAACCGCAATCGACAACGTGATGAAGAATGCCCAACACCCTTTCACTGCCATCATCGGCGGCAGCAAGGTGTCAAGCAAACTGTCTGTTATCAAGAACCTAATGGACAAGGTGGACAACCTCATCATCGGCGGTGGTATGGGTTATACCTTTATCAAGGCACAAGGCGGCCACATCGGCGACTCGCTTCATGAGGACGACCTGATGCCCGAGGCTCTTAACGTCATCGCCGCAGCCAAGGAGAAAGGCGTGAACCTGAGCCTGTCGGTTGCCACGGTTGCCGGCGATAAGTTTGATAACGAGGCTAACCGCCAGACCGTTGATATTTACAGCATTCCTGACGGCTGGCAGGGCATGGATGCCAGTGAGGAATCTCTTGCTAACTGGAAGAAAATCATCCTTAACTCCAAGACCATCCTGTGGAACGGCCCCGTCGGCGTCTTTGAGTTCGAGAACTTCGCTCACGGCACTGGCGAAATCGCCAAGTATGTGGCCGAAGCCACCCAGAACGGTGCCTATTCACTCGTGGGCGGCGGCGACTCGGTTGCTGCTGTCAACAAGTTCGGTCTCGCTGACCAGGTATCCTATGTATCGACCGGCGGCGGTGCCATGCTTGAAGCCATTGAGGGTAAGACCCTGCCTGGCGTTGCAGCTATCCTTGGTGAGTAAGAAGCACTAAACCAGATATAACAAAGAACCGTGGCGAGAGTTCAACCTCTTGTCACGGTTCTTGTTTCTAATCAGATTTTGTCAATCATTCCATGAATTGCCGTCCTGGATGAGATTGACTGTTTCAGTGGTTACCACTGGATTATTCCAACTCACTGACGGGGGCACAGTATTACCAACAATCACCACATTTCGTGATCGAGTGACCTTGAACAGAATTGACGCTTGTGCTGTAACACTTTTCACGGCATTTCCACACAACATCACATTATCCAGATAATCACCTGAAAACAAATACGAATTGAGATTGGAAATCTTGTTTTCACTGATTTGCAAGCAAATGCCATGAAAACCTGCTGTAGCTTTCATGAAATTGAACACATTGCCGCTGATGCGATCAAACACATTATTCCTGATAGTGACACTTCTTACCGCAGTACCATCCTCCTCATCACTGCATCCGTGACTGAAACAGGATATCTCGTTATTCACCACTATCACATCATTTACCCCTTGACAAAAGAACACCCCAGCGCCAACCGTACCGTTACCAGTGATTTTGTTGTCGGCGATAACAGCCGAAGAATACTTGGTACCCAAGTGGATGCCATGCATTGCCGGATTCTCGA
>DAIREJ010000214.1:0-3422 GCA_036795635.1 Sodaliphilus sp. | reverse complement strand
CGTTACATCAACGAAAAAGAGGGAGATGCGGCATCGCTCCTCCCTCTTTACTTTCATCTGGCCCTATTTACAAAACCAGTGCCAAGCGGAAACCCACATGGGCAATTCCACTATTCGGATCCATATCATGACGGTAGGTCGAACGGTTCATTCTCCATCCCTGATTCCAGCTGCCGCCACGCACCACACGGAACTGGCCCGAAGTTGGACCAGTGGGGTTGGTCTGGGCGTCAGCGGAATAATATCCAAACCAATCGGAGCACCACTCACCGACGTTACCGGCCATGTCATAAATGCCCAATTCATTGGGAGCCTTAGTGCCGACAGCGTGAGTGACGTCATCAGAGTTTTCGATGTGCCATGCAATCTCGAAGATGTCATCGCCACCAGGGAACATGTAGCCGTGGCCATATTTACCGCCGCGAGCAGCGTATTCCCATTCAGCATCGGTGAGCAAGCGGAAGGTCTTGCCTGTCTTCTGGTTGAGCTTGGTAATAAACGACAAGCAGTTGGCATAGGTCACGCACTCCACAGGGCGCTGATAGTTATTGGTGTATCCATTGTTGCTGCAGCTCGGGTTGTTGGAAGTTCCCATCACAGCCCTCCACAAGGCTTGTGTAACCTCGGTTTCGCCGATATAGTAATCAGACAATGTCACCTCATGGACGGGGAGCTCCCAAGGCTTGACATAGGGATCATTCTCTCTACCACCCATCATGAATGTTCCACCCTCTACCAAGACCATCTTGAAGGTAACATTACTTACAGTAAACACCTCATACACGGGCTCATAGGGCTCATAGGGCCATTCGCCAAACACGAGGTAGTTGATTAGAACGGTCAAGTCGTCCATGCCGACACCCTGAACACCATCGCAATTTGCGTTTGAAAGATTCACGGCCTTGTCATCATTCGTCACCAGATAGTTGATCATAGTGGTCAAGTCATCCATGCCGACGTTGCCGTCATCGTTCACATCGCCTATGATAGTCGAAGCCTGAGCGCTCATCGGCACCCAAAGCATTACCATCATGAAAACAGCTAATAAAAAATTCTTTCTATTCATTCTTAAAAAATATATATAATATGTAATTGATTGGTTTTCAGATATTTCAGTAAACCGAGCTATTAATTTCCATGAAAAACTGACGCAAATTTAAGTATAAATTCTGAAAAAAAAGAACATAATAACAACATTTAATAACATTCTCTTGCAAAATCTTTTCCCACCCGGCCAGCATTTCAATGGCTACCAAGCAGCAATGGTGTGAGTTGTCTCTGAGTTGTCCCTGGAAAAAACAAAATGGACAAAAGTTAAAAAATATTTTGAGGATTACGGATTTTGAAGTATCTTTGTCAGTTTGATAAGAGATCGACGAAACATCAACCTATAAAACTAACCAAATATGTACGACGAAAAATTATTACAGGAAGTAACCGCCAGAGCTCAGGTGTGGCTGGGCGAAGGTTATGACGAGAAGACACGTGCCGAAGTTCAGGCGATGCTCGAGGCCGACGACAAGACCGAATTAGTCGAGTCGTTCTACAAGACACTTGAGTTCGGCACTGGAGGCTTACGCGGCATCATGGGCGCAGGCTGCAATCGCATGAACATTTACACCGTGGGCAGCGCCACCCAAGGTCTGGCCAACTACCTGAACGAGGCATTCAAAGACCTGCCTCAGATTTCGGTTGTCGTGGGTCATGACGTGCGCAACAACAGCCGCCTGTTTGCCGAGACTGTCGCTAATATCTTCAGCGCCAACGGCATCAAGGTATACCTGTTTGAGGGTCCCCGCCCCACTCCCGAGGTGAGCTATGCCATCCGTCGCCTGGGCTGCCAGAGCGGCGTGAACATCACGGCATCGCACAACCCCAAGATCTATAACGGCTACAAGGCCTACTGGGACGATGGCGCACAGGTGATTGCTCCCCACGATGTGAACATCATCAACAACGTCAATGCCATTACCGATGTAAGCGAAATCAAGTTCAAGGGCAATCCCGATCTGATTCAAATCATCGGTGAGGACGTGGATGGTCCCTACATCGAGGACATCCACACTTTGTCGCTCAGCCCAGAGGTGTGCAAGAAGCACCACGACCTGAAGATTGTCTATACACCCATCCACGGTGTGGGTCGTTACATCATCCCCCGCTCTATCGAGCGCTGGGGCTTTGACAACATCATCCACGTGCCTGAGCAGGACGTGATGAGCGGCGACTTCCCCACCGTCGACTCACCCAACCCCGAGATGCCCAGTGCAATGCAGATGGCTATAGCCAAGGCCGAAGAGGTTCAGGCCGACTTGGCTCTCGCCAGCGATCCTGACGCCGACCGCATCAGCCTGGTCATCAAGAATACCAAGGGAAAATATGAGTTGGTGAACGGTAACCAGATTCAGATTCTGTTCCACTACTACTTGATGGTACGCAATCACGAACTGGGTATGCTCAAGGGAGACGAGTACATTGTCAAGACCATCGTGACCAGTGAAACCATTGCCAAGATCGCCCGCAAGGAGAACATCAAGATGTTTGACTGCTTCACAGGCTTCAAGTGGATTGCCCAAGTGATGCGCGAGATGGAAGGCAAGGGTCGCTATCTGGGTGGAGGCGAGGAGAGCTATGGCTTCCTGCCCGAAACATTCGTCCGTGATAAGGACGCTGTATCGTCTATCCCCCTGATGTGCGAGATTGCTGCATGGGCCAAGGACAAGGGCATGACCTTGAACGATCTGTTCATTGACCTGTACATCAATTACGGCTACAGCAAGGAGCGCGGCATCAGTGTCGTGCGCCCCGGCAAGAGCGGTGCCGACGAGATTGCCCAGATGATGGTCAACTTCCGCGAGAACCCGCAGCAGACCATCGACAGCTCGCCCGTGGTACTCATCAAGGACTTCCAGAAGCTCGAACAGCGCGACATGAAGACCGGCGAGGTCACCAAGCTCGACATGCCTGCCACCAGCAACGTGCTGCAGTACTTCACCGAGGACGGCACCAAGGTGTCCATCCGCCCATCGGGCACCGAGCCCAAGATCAAGTTCTACATGGAGGTGCACGACACGCTCGACAAGAAGGAGAACTACGACGCAAAGAACGATTGGGCCGACGCCAAGATGGACCGCATCTGCGAGTCGCTGGGCATTGCCTAAGTCAGAAGCCAGGAGTTAGAAGTTAGGAGTTGATGGTCTGTAGGCGTTAGTCATCTTAACTTACAACTTCCAACATTAAAGAAAACCATTAATATCAACTAAATAATTAATTAAAAAACAAGAATTTATGTCAGAGAAAATTCAGACTTTGAGAGATTCGTCCGCAATGCGTTGGACGGCGTTGCTGTTGCTCGCTCTGGGCATGTTCTGCAGCTACATTTTCATGGACATTCTCTCGCCCATCAAGGACTTGATGGAGTCAAC
>DAIREJ010000213.1:0-3438 GCA_036795635.1 Sodaliphilus sp. | reverse complement strand
AAAGCTCCCCGTTCTTTCTGATTCCCCCACCCTATGAAAAAAATCTTATTCCTCGCTGCTCTCGTGATGGCTTCGTTGCAACTCACGGCAGCCAATGTTGACCTGGCAACTGCCCAGCAGAATGCCCAGCGTTTCCTGATGAGCCAGACCGCTAAAGGTCGCCTCATGAACTCGACCCCCACGATCAAGTGGACCCACGAGGTGAAGAACTCAAAAGATGTTACGCTCGCCGCTTACTACATCGTGAACACCGACAAGGGCTATGTCATCGTTTCAGGTGATGACCGTGCGCGTCAAGTCCTCGCTTGTGGCGACATGCCTCTCGAGAGCATGAACGATATTCCTGAGAATATGCAGTTCTTCCTCGATATGTACAAGGCCGAGATGGAGTATCTGCAGGCTCATCCCGGACAAGTGGTCAAGACCCGTAACACCAGCCGAGGCGAAACGGTTCTGCCCTTGCTGACCACAACTTGGCAACAGGGTAGCACCAATGGCCGTTCTCCCTACAACAGGCTGTGTCCGCAAACGGGTGGCCAATATTGCTTGGTCGGTTGTGCCGCTGTGTCATTGTCACAGGTGATGAACTTCTGGAAGTATCCTGCTGGTTCACCGGCTCTTCCCGCCTATGTGGGTGAACGCGGTGTTGAAGTTCCTGCACTTCCGGCTTACACCTTCGATTGGAACAACATGCTCGACAGTTACAAGAACAATAACTGGAGTGAAGACGAACGCGACGCTATCGCAAACCTGATGCGCTATGTCGGTCAGTCACTCTTCATGGACTATGACCCCACTATGAGTGGTGCCGATGAGGACCAGATGCTCATGGCTGTAAGGCTCTTTGGTTATGATACTGGTGCACACTACATGCTCAAGAACGGCTATGACCAAGCAATGACCGAACTCGTCAATGATGAGGATTGGAACGCCACGATGCAATCTGAGTTGGCTGCTGGCCGTCCCTTGATGTATTGCGCGGCATCAGCCTTGAGCGATGGCAGTGGTTTCTATGGTCACGCTTTCAATGTGGATGGTTATAATGCCGACACCGACATGTATCATGTGAACTTTGGTCAAGCCGAGGATAAGAATGGTGACTATGCCTTCAACGCCTTTGGTTATGGTATCACGGTGTATAAGTATTTCCAGCTGATGTTCGTCGGCATGCAGCCGCCCGCACAGGGTGTTCCTGTTCCCCCGCGCATCGTGGTAAATCCCTTGTACAACTATTTGGAAACCCATGCTGGTTGGACCACCACGGCCGATATCCATGTGATTGGTCTTGACTTGACCGATGACATCACCGTGACCGTGACTGACGAGAACGGTTATCACACAACCGATGTCTCCACCATCAGCCTTAGTGATCTTGATGAAGCCAATCACAAGATCCTCAAGGTGACTTATGCTCCGCAAGAGGTGGGTGAGCACTGGGCTTATATCACCTTGAGCAGCCCTGGCGCTGAACCCGTGGACATTTATTTCTACGATCAGGCCGATGAGGCTCCCCTCGTGAAGTATAACCCCGTGATGTTGCCTGCCGATGAGGAGGCTATCACAGCCACCTCATTCCGTGCCGACTGGACAGACCAGACCCCGGCTCAACTGGTTGAGAGCTACACGCTCGAAGTGAACACCAAGCCTGATGTCAACCTCGTGGCCGAGGCCGACTGGAGCGGTGTGGGACAAGATTACAACAATATTTCTGGTAATCCCGGACTGGTGATGCCCGAAGACTGGGAATTCACCGGCAGCGGCTTGTGGCAGGAAGGTGGTTACATCTCCATCAATGCCAGCAGTAGCATCAAGTCACCCGTTCTGAACCTGACAGGCTCAGACAAGGTATCGGTTGTGTTGACGGGTAGGGGCGCAACAGGTAGCGCAAACTTGGTTGTCTCGACAAGCAGGGGTTCGCAGACTGTTTCCATGACCGGTACAATGAGTCAATATGTAGTGGTGCTTGACTGCGCTGCCAGTGACCAAGTGACCTTCAGTGGCTCGTACAGCTATCCCGGATTCAAGAGCATCCAAATCTACTCTGGCGAAATGATGCTTCCTGAGTTGCGTGCTACCGAAACTGGTGATGCCACCACGCGCACCATCACCGGCATCACCGACAAGTTCTACACGGTGAACGGTCTGACCGCTGGCGGTTCATTTATCTACAAGGTAAAGACTATTTACGCCGATGGCACTGAAAGCGCTTGGAGCAACACCAAGGAGGTGACGCTGCTTGAAGGTCCCGCCTATGTTCGTGGTGACGTGAACGATAACGGTGCAGTGAATATGGACGACTTGACCGCCTTGATCAATTATCTTGTGTATGCTTCGCCGGTTAACCAGTTGGGTGCAGCTACATGTAACAGTGTAGATGACACCACTGTTGTCAACATGGATGACTTGACCGCATTGATCTACTACCTGGTGTACGGCGCATGGGCAAATTGATTTGTTTCTAATCGATAATTCATCATTTTTTGAGAGGTTCAAGCCTGAAGAGGGCCTGAACCTCTCTGTTTTTGTATATTTTATGAATATATTTACAGTTGGTGTTTTTTTATAATAAAATAATTGCGGTTTTATAGATTTTGATATACTTTTGCGACAATATTAACAACAAGCCATCCCTCAACTGAGGTTGCAGTGATGCAATTTAAGTCTTAGATAAAGAATTATTAACCTAATAATCAGTCTGTTATTTATTTATGAAGAAATTATTAATGATTGCTGCTGGAATGATAGTGGCAATGCAAGCGTGGGCCGCCCCTGTTGATCAGGTGACGGCTCAGGCGACCGCTCAGCGTTTTGTTCAGGAGAAGGCCTATGCTGCCGGACACCTCATGGCACCCATGACGGGCAACGTCAAGTTGGCTCATGTGGAAATGAACTCTAAGATGTTGGATCGTGCTGTGTATTATGTGTTTAACACGAATGATGGCTATGTAATTGTGTCGGGTGACGATCGTGCCGAGCAGATTTTGGGCTATGGTGACCGTCCGTTGGATTTCAACACGATTCCCTGCAATATGAGAGCTTGGCTCGATGGCTACAAGGATGCCATAGAGTATCTGCAGGCTAACGAGGGCTTGCAGGTCAAGACCTCGTCGATGGCACCGTCGCAGCGTATAGCCAGTGTGGCCCCCCTGTTGACCGCCTTGTGGGATCAAGAGGCTACCTACTGGAACCAATGTGTAATCAATGGAACGCAATGTTTGACAGGTTGCCCCGCTACCTCGCTGTCGATGGTATTCCATTATTGGAAATATCCTGATTTCCCGACTCCCGTAGTTCCTGCTTATACGTTTGACATGGGTTCAAGTTGGTCCCCCTACTATGTTACTGTACCTGCCCTGCCATCAATCACCTTTGACTGGGATCACATGAGAGATACATACACAGGCGGCTACTCGACTCAAGAGGCAACTGCCGTTGCCC
>DAIREJ010000212.1:493-3442 GCA_036795635.1 Sodaliphilus sp. | reverse complement strand
ACAGCTACACCGAGCGCTATCAGGACACCCACATCTGGCACGGCAAGTATCGTCCGCAGTCGGCCAACAATCAGGATTGCCCGACTTCCAAGAACCTGAACTATAACAACAACAAGCGCATCTATCGTTATGCCGAGACCCTGCTCAACGCTGCTGAGTTGCTGCTCCAGACGGGTGGCAGCGCAGCCGAGGCTGCTGGCTATGTGAACCAGGTTCGCAACCGCGCCGGTCTTGATAACCTCACCACCGTCACCATCGACGATATCTTCAACGAGCGTCATCTTGAGTTCTGCGGCGAGGGCAAGCGCTACTTCGACCTTGTGCGCGCCGAGGGTATCTCGGGCGCTACCCAGAAGGCATCGACCGTTCTCGTTCCCGACAGCTACGGCTACCGCACCAACAGCTGGACCCCCAGCAAGAAGTATATCCCTCTGGCACAGAGTGAGCTCGATGCTGACCCCACATTGGTTCAGAATAACTATTAATAATCAGTAATTTAGATAATAATTATGATTACCAAGATAAACAAAATAAGCAGCGCAATAGCAATCCTGTTATTGGCTATGGCTTTCACGGCCTGCTCGCCCGAGGAGTTCGAGGGTGCAGACCCCAATGGCATCCCCACGATGAGTGGTGTGGATTTCCAGATCAGCGTTGATCAGGAGACCAACCAGATGATTGCCACTTACAATCCCGAGCCTGGCACCTATCCCATCTGGATCCTTGACGGTACATCTTACTCCACCCTGCAAGAGGTGGGTTACAAGAATGCCGAGGCTGGCACTCACACGATTGAGCTTCGCCTGGGTAACCGCAACGGTATGAGCCAGACTGGCATCAAGAAGGAGTACACCTTCAATGAGTCAAAGATTGACTATACCAACGACTTCCGTCGCATCACCGAGAAGGAGTGGCGCTTCGACCACAAGGAAGTTGCTCACTTGGCTTGTGGCCCCGCCGGCACTGCAGGTACCGGATGGTGGTCGGCACAGCCCGATGAGAAGAAAGACTTCGGTATGTATGATGACCGCATGACCTTCACTGCCGAGAACCGCAAGGGCGGTACCTATAACTACAACGCAGGTGAGGATGGTTTGACCTATGTCAACGCCGGTACCACTAAGTGGGGTAGCCAGAGCGCTGACTGGGACGCTAACATCGGCAACCAGACTGCTGCTTGGAGCTTTGAGGAATATGATTGGGAGGATGTTGACGGCAACGTGAGCAAGCAGACCTACATCCAGCTTGCTCCCAACACCGCCTTCCCCTACATCAGCTCCGATGCCCAGTACGAGAATCCGCGTTTCCGCATCGAGACTTTGACGGCCAAGAAGATGGTCCTGGTTTACGATGCTCCTGATCGCGGTATCGCTTGGCGCTTCATCTTCACCAGCGAGGAGGAAGAGCAGGGATTCACCGGTTTCGATCCCAACAGCGACTTCAACATGTGGAAGAATGTGGATTACACCATGTTCTTCTGGTACGCTCCCGGTTGGAACCAGATTGCAGACCCGACCTTTGAGGCCAATGGTAATGACTATACCGTATTCCTGCCCGAGGCAACCACCGACCAGTGGCAGGCACAGATGGCATTCAAGACCACTAACATCTCTACCTCGGCAGCTCACAACTACGACTTCTCGTGCATCCTCAACAGTGACAAGGACATCAACGGCGTTACTGTGAAGCTCGTGATGGACGGTGATGACAATGTCTTCTATTTTGCCGACCGTGTTGACCTGAAGGCTGGTCAAGATTACATCTTCTGGAAGAGCGATATGCCCGGTATAGACATGGAACGCGTGAACCTGTTCTTCGACTTCGGCGGTTGCCAGGCTGGTACCACCGTCAACATCTCGAACATCGTGCTCAAGGACCATGCCAACGATGACGGCACCGTGCTGCCCGTCACCCCTGACGAGCCCACTGTGGATTGGGTGGATGTGAATTCTCCCGAGAACCTTGGTGCTGCCTTCAATACCATTGGCGCTATGAGCTTCTGGTGGGCCGATGCAGGTTGGACACAGATTGCCGATCCCGGCTTCTCCTATGCCAACGGCGTTTATACCATCACCGCTAACGATGCAACGGTTTCGGAGTGGCAGGCTCAGTGCTCGATCAACGGCGCACCCCTGCACATCGAGAAGGGTCAGAAGTATGACGTGCGTGTCACCATTACCACCAACATGGACTTGGGCCGCGCTACCGTCAAGGTCAACAAGGATCCTGATGTGACCAATGACCCCAACACGTTGTGCTATCGTGGTGACTTCGTGCTCCAGGATGGTGAGAACATCATCCAGTTCATTGGCGAGGTAGCCAAGAACGCTGGAGAGGAGATTGAGTTTGATCAAGGCAAGATGATCTTCGACTTTGGTGGCTGTCCCGCCGGATTCGAGGCCAAGATCAGCGACATCATCATCCAAAAGCACAAAGATTAAGTAGTCAGTCGTCAGTTGCTGTGGCTTCTGCTCTCAACTGAAAACTGAAAGCTGAAAACTGAAAATGATGAAACGATTCATGCTTCACACATTATTGCTGTGTCTCACCGTGGCCCTTTGGGGCTGCGGTGGGGACGGCAAAGATGAGCCCACAGGGACCATCACTGTCTCACAGGAAAATATCGCTGTTCCTGCCAGTGGCGGCACTTACACTATCAATGTCACCACCACGGGCAAGGAGTGGGGAGCCTATGCCGACAAGGATTTCATCACATTTGAAACGAAGAACACATTGTCACAGTCGGGCTCTATCACAATCACGGTCGCCGCCATAAGCATCGCCAATATTCTCTTTTTCATAATATGTATCCTTTCCCCGTTCATCTCTCGCCAGCTTATGCCGGCTGCCTCTCTCCAGGTATGCGACCTAAAAGAGAAGGTTTAGATATCAACAATGCTATTATACCGCTTATTTATGCCATATTTCCATAAAAACAGTGTCAAAAAT
>DAIREJ010000212.1:0-483 GCA_036795635.1 Sodaliphilus sp. | reverse complement strand
TCACAATCACGGTCGCCGCTAACCCGTTGACTGATGCTCGCGAGGGTGCGGTCACCATCCAGTCGGGTGCTGCGCGCAAGTCGATTAATATCAAGCAGGAAGCGTCGGCCGAGGCGGCTTATTATGCGCCCGATGGCTATACGCTGGTTTGGCACGACGAGTTCGACAAGGGCTCGGAACTGAATGCCGATGATTGGAGGCACGAGGTTCAAAGCAGTGGCTGGGTGAACCACGAGTTGCAGAACTATGTTAATCACAAGACACCCGAAGGCAAGTTCGTCACCGAGGTGCGCAACGGCCATCTGCGCATTACCGCACTCAAGGAGAACGGCAAGGTTTACTCAGGACGCGTGTACGCTAAGGATAAACAGGGTTGGAAGTATGGCTACATCGAGGCCAGCATCAAGCTGCCTAAGGGCAAGGGTACATGGCCCGCCTTCTGGATGATGCCTGTGAACTTCCATTCCTGGCCTGCCGACGGCG
>DAIREJ010000211.1:0-3470 GCA_036795635.1 Sodaliphilus sp. | reverse complement strand
TGTGATAGGTGAGTGACACGTCGCAGTTCTCGCATTTGGGCACGCTGCCGCACTCCTTGCAGCGCACCATCGGGGAATAGCCGCGGCGGTTTTGGAATAGGATGACCTGTTCACCGTTCTTCAGGGCTTCCCGGCAGTTGGCGATGAGTTCGTTGCTGAACAGTCCCTGCATCTCTCGCCGTTTGCGGGCGTCGATGGTGTCAATGACCTTGACATCTGGCATCTGGATGTCGCCATAGCGCATCATCATTTTCACTAGGCCATATTTCCCTTCCAGCGCTTTGTGATAGACCTCGATGGCTGGCGTTGCCGAGCCCAGCACGGTTTTGGCACCGTGCATTTGAGCCAGCACAAGAGCGACATTGCGGCCGTTGTAGCGTGGAGCGGGGTCCTGTTACTTATAGCTGCTGTCGTGTTCCTCGTCCACTATGACCAGCCCCAGGTTGGAGTAGGGGAGGAAGACCGACGAACGCACACCGATGACGACGCAGGGCTCGTTGCTGCCCAACAGACGTTTCCAGATGTCAACACGCTCATTGTCGCTGAATTTGGAGTGATAGATGAGTAACTTATCCCCGAAAACACGCCTTAGTCGGCGAGTCAACTGTGTGGTCAACGCGATTTCGGGCACAAGATAAAGCACCTGCTTGCCCAATTTCAGGGCATCGGCGATGAGGTGCATATAAACCGAGGTCTTGCCGCTACTGGTTACGCCGTGGAGCAGGGTGATGGCGTGCTGGCGCATGGACTGATGAATCTCTTTGTAAGCTCGCTGTTGCTCGTCACTCAAGGTGGGTGGCTCTTCAAGTACGCTGCCCAGGTCGGCAAAGCGGTTGATAGTTTTCTTGTAAATCTCAAAAAGACCTCGCTTCACAGCCTCATTGAGCACTGCGCCGCTAACTTGCGACCGTTTGAGTAGATTTTCTTTGCTCACCTCGGTGACCTCGCTGTTCTGCAGCCAGCGTGACAAGTCCAGATAGGCAAGCAGTAGCGCCTCCTGCTTGGGCGCACGCTTTAGTTCATCAAAGAATTGGTGCAACGCCTGTTCGTCATCACGCGCTATGGTCAGGCGCACGCAGGCCTCAGTTTTAGGTCGATAATTGTCGATGACACGTTCGCTCACGTGCAACGCGTCCAAGTCCAATAAGTGGCTGACATTTCGTTCTACGGTCTTGAATCCTGTTGCCTTGGCAATTTCGGCAATCTCAACGCGTCCACGTTGGGCTGTAAAGTCCAAAATAACCCTTTCGTGGTCGGTTAATTGACCGGGTTCGCTCTCCTCGAAGTCGGGATTCATACTGATAATCGTCTCACTCTCAACCTTTAAGCCCGATGGAACGGCTGCTTTATAAACCTCGCCCATCGAACAAAGATAATAATCGGAAATCCATTGCCAGAATTCCAGCTGAGGATGGCGCAAAATAGGATTGTCGTCAAGTGTGCCTAAAATCTCTTTCACATCATAGCCTTTGGGTTCCTTGTTGTGGAGCATCGTCACAATAGCTGTGAAGATTTTCTTCCGGCCGAAGGGCACCAGCACACGCATACCGATTGAGAGGTTCATTTCCTCGGGGACACGGTAAGTATAAGTGCCGGGAAGGGCCAGCGGCAACAGGGTTTCGGCAAATTTAGGCATTAAAAATATTAAATATTTACTTGAAAAAATGAATGATTTCTTATTGATATTCTGTAAAGTAAACTATAGAAAATTATAGATTAAATTACGAGAATATTAATGTATGACTTTAATATAAGCTTGTCAAGGTGCAATTGACTATAATCTATCTAAAGAATTACTATAAATTTAATTATATATATTGATGATATATAGCGTTTTCTTTCTTCGCGGTTTCTGCCCAGCTGACTTCGGGAGGCAATTGCTGGTCGATATTACCATTCAGCAACTGGACGGCTCGGTCGGTGAAGCGGTCCACGAAGTTTTCACCCAGATCGATAGCATTTTCGCGACCCACTGCTTCGGCGGTGCCGATGACGTTTGTGGCTACGACCTTGGCTCCACAGGACAGTGCTTCGATGACAACCAGCGGGAGTCCTTCAAGGCTGCTGGGCAGCACAAGCAAGTCAACACAATTGAGCAGATCGGGTATTTCCTCAGGGGGCACTTTGCCGGTGAAATGGCAGTCAATACCCTTGGCCTTCATCAGTTCGCGGGTCTCGTCAAGTTGAATACCGTCGCCAATAGCCCAGAATTCCAGATTTTCGCCTGATTTGCGTTCAATTTCTTGGTAGATTTCGGGCAGTAAGGTCACGTTTTTCACGGGTTCAAAGCGACCTACAAAGGCGACCACTCGCTTGCCGGGCTCGATGCCGTATTGTGTGCGCAGTGCCGTGCGACGATTGTCGCTATAGCGCTGGAACTGTTCACTGGCGCCATTGAGCAGCACTTCGGCGGGGAAGCCGTCGGTAAGTTCGGCATGTGCCTTGTCAAGCAGGCCCTGGCTCACAAAGAAATTACATGTAGCTTCATGTAACAGCTTGATGGTCATTTCTTTGATCATCGGGTCGCGGGGTGGGTCGGTATAAATGCTCGCTCCGTGCCATGTAATGAAACTGGGAATGTGTAGTTGCTGGCCCGCAAACACGGCGGCATGGCCCACAATGCGGTCATGGGCGCTCACCAGGTCGTGGCCACGCATCTCCCAGCCCAGCCGGTGAAGTCGGCGCATCAACGCACGGGGGGGCTTACCGAACAAGCGGTGCATGATCGCGTCGCTCCAGCGGCGGCGGAACCATGTGATATGGACTTTCACACCATCAACATTTATATCATCGGGGCGCCAATCTACCTTCTTGCTGTGACGCACACGACGCATCAGCCAACCGTCATACACTTGGAACATGTGCACATCAATCTTGTAGTCAGCCACTTGCTCCAAGTGTTTCACACGGTTGATGACCGCATTGAAAACACCCAAGCGCCGATTGATGTCGCCCTCAAAAAGTACCGCAATCTGTTTCATCGTCGAGTGGTTTTTTTGTTTAATCAAGCAAATTTACATCACTTTTGAAAACTGTGCAAGAAGCGGCTCCGATTTCCAAGCAAAAAGGCACAAAAAAAGAAGTCAAACATCGCTGTTTGACCTCTCGGTAGTAGCGGGAGCCAGACTCGAACTGACGACCTTTGGGTTATGAGCCCAACGAGCTGCCACTGCTCCATCCCGCAATTTGCGAGTGCAAAAGTACTGCTATTTTTGGACCTGGCAAGCGATTTGGGCCAAAAAATGTGTTTTTTAACATATTTTTACTAAAAACGGTAGGGTTTGGGCGATATTAAATGCGGATTTCGCGAATGAGACGAACAATTACTCGCCAAATTCGCGAAATCCGCATTAGAAAAATTTATGGTCAAAGGCCGAGTCCCTTGAAGAAGTCGTTGCCCTTGTTGTCCACGAGGATGAAAGCAGGGAAGTCCACGACGCGGATTTTCCACACGGCCTCCATGCCCAACT
>DAIREJ010000210.1:0-3474 GCA_036795635.1 Sodaliphilus sp. | reverse complement strand
TTTGCAAAAGTAAACAATGTATCTGAAACAACAAACACTTTTAAAGAAAATATTTGTTTTGGAAAACTTTTTAGACTGAGTAAAAATATAATTTGCCGATTATCAAGTATTTGTAAAAATTTTTGGAGAACTTTATAATATTATGGCATGTAAAAAAGTAATAATAAGCGATTTACGTCAACAAACCCGCCTCCCTGCCAAAGTCACAAAAAAATAGAGACGCAAAGATTCCTTGCGTCTCTACAATTCGTTTGCTTTCAGCTAAAACCTAAAGCCTCATTTCACAACCTTGGTGGTACTGGTCGAGCCGTCGGTGTAGGTGGTAACGACGATGGTCATGCCTTCGGTCTGGGGCAGGAACGGATTAACCTCAGGCCCGATAGCCAGAGTATCAAAAGCCAGAATGGCCAGCACGAAAAACGTAAACAATTTTTTCATAAGCAAAACTCTATAGAATGTTAATAATACATGGCATTTAATTCGCAGAAGCCCACCTTTTCAATGGTGTGGCGTGTTTAACATCGCAAAATTACAAAAAAATCCCCCCCCAAAAAAAACTGCATTATTTTGGTTTGTGGGCTTAAAACATTTGGAATTATTACTTCGAGGGATATAAGATGGGCGGCCCGGTGTTGCGGGTCGCCCATCGTGGTAGTCTATCGTGAGGGAGGGTGAGTCATAACTCTGTTATGGCTCACCTTCTTTCCAGATTTATTCAGGTCACGTTGTGATCAGTTAGACCAGTGGCCGTAAACCAGATAGTCAATCAGGGCGGTCAAGTCGTCCATGTTAACGACAGTAGTGTCATCTGCACTGTTGCAAGCAGCCGTGTTAGGCACATTGACTTCTGTTCCGTTAACCAAATAGTAGATCAGAGCCGTCAAGTCATCCATGTTCACAGCACCGTTGCCGTTCACGTCACCACGCAGTACCGTGGGCTGAGGCTCAACATACGGTTCAAATTTAACGACATTGATCCTCACTTGGCCGCGATCCTTGCAAAGAACACCATAGAAATTGTAATTTCCGCTGGCATCCCAATCCGAGGCCCACAAGCAGTCGGTTACATAAAGTTTCGAGTTGTCAGGCAGAGTAAAATAGCGTTGAGGGAGTATTGGGGTACTGCTACTATTTGGCAATGCATTCTCGATGTAAACATAGGCGTTGAGCATGCTCTCATCGGGAGCGCTGGTGAGCTTCTGGGCAGCAGCCAGCTCGGCATTGGTCTCACCGCTGGCGCTAAGGCCTGCAGCATCGGTGTAGCGAACCCAAGTGTTGTTGACGGTGGTCTTGGTGGCAGTCCAGCCCTGGCTCAGCACCTGACCGTTCTCAAAGGTATCCTCAACGCCGGCAATCATGCCATAGCCGCTCTCATCACGCAGGAACACATAGCCATTCTTGCAGGCGGTAACGACTGCGTCGCCGTCGAAGGTGAACTCGGCAGCGTCCTCGAGTGCGTTAGCCTCGGACAAGAGGGTAATACCGGATTCCTCATAGTAGAATTGGAACTTGGTCAAGGGGAGCTCGACGTTGGTGCCGCATCCCAGCGTAGCGGTTGCATCGGGGAAGTCCTCACCAGCGACATAGTCCTCGAAACTATTCCAGTTGTTGGTGTAGGTCAAGGCCTTGCCCATGCCCGAGGTGTAGAAGGGGGCGTAGTCGCTGCCCATAGTGCAGTTGTCGTCATCGAAAGCATCGAAGGTTATCGTCACAACCAAGCTCTTGCCAGGGGTGTAGGGATAGTTGAAGCGGAAAGGCACGGTATAGTCCTCGCCATAGAAATAGAGCATGTCATAGGTGCGATCTTCCTCCCAAACCTGCTCTCCCAAGGGGAAGAATTGCTTCTTGCCATCCACTACAGCGAACTCGGTAGCGTCGGTTTCATAGATGAAAATCTTGATGTTGCGGGCAATCTCCTCAAAGGTCTCATCGTAGAACATGAAAGTCATCCCGTTGATCCTGACATTCTGCTTGTCGTTCAGAGCAGCCAGCATGTCGGGGGTGTAAAGCATCTGAGCACCGGTGTGAGCCACATAGAAGTTGGTGGGTGCCATGTCAAAGTAAGAACCGTTGTAAGTGGTGGGGTTTTCCCAGTCACCAATCTCGATGGTTTCCCAAACCTGAGCTTGGGCAGTCAGCGTCATTGCAGCGATGACTGCGAGAATCATGTAAAATCTTTTCATTGTGTAGTAAAAAATAGTAGTTAAATCTGTTAATTTACTCATTGTGAGCATAAATGCTCGGATATCTCGGTTATGATGATGCAAAAGTAAGAAATACCGACAATTGCGCCAAATAAAAAAGACCAAAAAGCCATTTTCAACGACGACATCGCAATCAGTTATTACCAGTGCCCGATCACCAGGTAACTGATCAGGCCAGTCAAGTCGTCCATGCCGACGGTGGCGCTGTCAAGGTTGTCGCAAATCGCTGAATTAGTCATATCAATCTCGGAACCAAATACCAGATAATTGATCATTGCGGTCAAATCGTCCATATTAATAAATCCGTTACCGTCCACATCACCGCGCATCCGCTCATAGGTGTAACCTATCTCGGTGACAGGGAGCTCGACGTTGGTGCCGCACCCCAACGTGGCAGTTGCATCGGGGAATTGCTCACCCAGGGCATAGTCCACAAAGCTGGTCCAGTTGTCGGTGTAGGTCATCGCCTTGCCACGGATGCCCGAAGTGTAAAAGGGCGCGTAGTCACTGCCCATGGTGCAGTTATCGTCATCCTCGGCGTCAAGAACGATGGTCACCAGCAGGCTCTTGCCCGGAGTGAAGGTGAGCGGTTCTTCCATTTCAAAAGCAAGCACCTGGTCCTCACCATAGAAATCAAGCAAATTGATGTCGTAGCGGCCCTCGGCGGCAAGCTCGCCAAAGTCGAAAAATTGCTTCACGCCATCCACCACAGCAAACTCGGTAGCGTCAATTTCCTGAAGATAAACTTTCGCATTTCGGACAATCTCTTCGAATGATTCGATATAGAATTTGAAATTCAAGTACTGGATTTTAAAACCTTCTCTGCCTTCCATGCCGGTCAACAGGTCAGGCGTGTAAATCATCTGGGCTCCAGTGTGAGCCAGATAGAAGTTGGTCGGTGCCATGTCAAAGTAGGAGCCATTATACAGCTCGGTGGGGTTGTAATAGTCTCCCACCTCGATCCAATCAAGATGCTGGGCCTGCGTCGTCATTGTCAGTGCAGCGATGGCTGCAAGAATCATGTAAACCTTTTTCATCGCTTTAATCTATTAAATGGTTAATATGAGAGTTTCATAATGAGCATCAAATGCCTCGTTTAATTCGGTTATGATGTCGCAAAAATACGAAAAAAATGTCACCTATCAAAATGAGATGCAGTGTACCCCCCTACAGTTATATATGAACAGCGGGTCCCGTGCTTGCAGGACCCACCAATATCAGTTGGAATTAATGATTGCGTTGTGATCAGTTAGACCAGTGGCCGTAAACC
>DAIREJ010000209.1:0-3489 GCA_036795635.1 Sodaliphilus sp. | reverse complement strand
GTATCATTCTCGCCCATCGCGTTGCGAGAATAGCCACATAATGCCGATTCAATAAATCTTGAGATATTGCCTTGCTCATCAAAGAAAGGAAACGGTCGGGGAAGAAACGCCTTCAGGCTGCTGTTCTCTTCATCAAATGCCTTGTAGATGTGAAGCAGTTTATTACCTTCATTTCCCACACTGAGCACGGGAATGACATGATGAGACAACTCATCAATCAGTTCCGGCATTGTGCCTGTACCATTATGCGGGCCTTCGTGTGAGTTCAAGCTTGCGCTAAGCACTACGGGAGCGTCGATTTGCTGGGCGTAATGAGCTACGAACTGGAAGGCTATCTCGTTCACATTTTCCTCAGCCACAATCGACACTAGCACGATGTCGGCATCGGGAGCCATGCCGCCAAACCCCAGCGGCGAGCGTGTGCCGGCTGCAATGCCGGCGGTGTGTGTGCCATGTGTAAGATTCTCGGCATCGGTGGTGAGCGTGGCAATGAGTTCGGGCGTATCGAACACCGAGCCGGGATACTCTATCGTTCCGGCCTCGTCATCCTCGACGATGAACTTGTGGCCATTGTCATTACCTGGGAGATAGACGCAGCGCAGGCGGCTATTGCCGTCGGCATCCTTGAATGCCGGGTGCTGCAAGTCGAATCCCGCATCGACAAGGCAGATGGTGACGCCTTTGCCGGTGTAAACCTCTTCAAGGTCAGGAATGGTGCCGTCAATCAGGCTCACGCCCGTCTCCACAAGCGAGACATCGGTTTTCAACTCCCCTTTACTGGTCGCATCCACCTTGTTTACACCCTCGATGGCAACGAGGGCATCCACCTTCTCGACAGGAATGCTGATCACAGCCTGATGCCCGAGTTTTGACAACACGGTAGCGCCAGCCTCGCGGATTTGTGCAAACGTACTCGTCGCATCTTGGGAATCAACCACCACCACAAGTCTGATGCTCGGATTGGCTTCAAGCGCTTTGATTCTCTTGCCGTTGGAGTCATATCGTGCTGTCTGTTTTTGCAGTAACGAGAGCTGTGCGTTAGGGGTGAGTTTGCTGTGTGCACTCGACATGAGAGCGCAAGAGCAAGCAATAACAGCAAATAATAAAATTTGTAATAGTCTATTCTTCATGATTGTTTTGTTTTTTCCTCTGTTTGATGGCTTGAAATTTCATTTTCAAGTATTGGAACACAGTCTGTTTCCTCTTCTCCCTAAAGTCAAATGTTTTTTTGCTGATAAACATTCCAACAAGAATGGGTACCACCGAATAAAGTGTCAGATCTCTCATTGCTATGAATTCATCAGCATAAGATTTGGGTGTTGTCGTCAGCAGTTCGGCTATTGTCAGTGCCAAAGCAGCTAACAAGAAACCGCTACCCAATGTAATAACCACTCTCCAAAAGTTCCCCCAGTAGTCATAGCCAAACAACTGCCTGTAGACATAAAAATAGCATAGGGGGATCATAATATAGAAATAGTAGCCGAACAAGTCGATAAGACATTCCACAATGAGAGCCAGAATGGCCATGAACACCGTGATGAAAAAGCCTTGCGGCAGTGTGTGCTTGGTGTTGCGTGGCGCATAGCGGAAGAGACACCATGTGGGAATCATGAAGAAGCCTGCCAGAAACAACCCTCCCCATCCCGGACTGGACTTAATCCATGCAAAGAACTGAGCAACCCAGGAAGTGTCGCCTTCAACTACCTTAAATTCATTGATGCCGAACAAATGATCCATGATGACACTTATCACCCCCATGAGAACCAGCATTTTCACTGGCGGGAACGACACTTGCCGCTTGCCGTTGATATAGTCGCTGATGAAATATCCGGGACGCCAAATCAGCTGCCACAGGGAGTATAGCAAAGAGCGGTTGCCCATTCCCCACACCTCGGCGGTGCTTTGAAGCACACTCTTCCACGACACCTTTTTCAAGCCGGCCTTTTGCGAGCAATGCGGACAAAACTTGCCGGTGAAGTCATACCCGCAATTCACGCAATGATGGCGCTCGTTCTCGTCATAGCTCCAATCGAAGGGCTCGAGTTGCCATGCCTTGAACCGTTTATATCTCTCTTTTAAAGTCATCCCCATAAATCTTTTTGCAAAGGTAATGGTTTTTCTTTTAGAAGCTATTCCCGTTCAATGACTTTCTCAATCGGAGGCTCTGTCATGCCGCCATCTCAGGCCTGATGCACGTGACCACCATCACCCATGCCATAGTCAGACATGAACAACTCACGAGAAGGGAACTCCTTTTCTGGCAAGTTAAGGAAGACCTAAAATATCTCACGCCCAAAGAGAAGAATGATTGCAATAACTGGGTGCGATTCTCGTTATAATAGTATCAATGAAAGTCTATTTTTATAAGCAACTCAATTCAGATACATGATGGTAAATCTTTAACCTCTAAAAAAAGTGAGCAAGCCAATGTCTCACTGAACTCAAGTATCATTTAATAAACTTTTTGGACATGTTAAAGAAACTATTAATCACCATGCTCATGGGCATGATGACCCTGAGTGCTCTGGCCCAAGGGGGCAAATTCACTGTGAAAGGAACGTTTGAGGGCCGCAAAGACTCGGTGACCCTCGAACTGGTGGATGTGAACAGCTGGAAAACTATCGCCAAGGAAACACGCCCCATCACGGGTGAGATGCATGAACTCACCTTCGATCTGAATGATGCTGGATTGTTCTCTGTCACCGACGTGAAAGGGCTTACCACGGTACTTCCTGCTATCCCAGGGGAGACGCTCCTCTTTTATCAAAACGACCACAAGGTCACCCATCTGGGCGGCTCACAATTCTATGTGGACTATGATGAAGCCCAGCAGACCATTGAGCCGATTCTGCTTGGCTTAAATGAGTGCAATAAGCATCTGAGTGGTGAATTCGGGTCCTTAACTTGGGATGAATATAATCTGTATAACATGTTGTACCTCAGGCTCTGTAATGATGTGCTGATCAATGAAGTGCACAACTACATTAAGGCTCATCCCGACCAGGATGCCGCAGCAGCGCTGATATTTCTTTTCGCTTTTGATACCAAGGAAATTGAGAGAGCCGCAGCCATGCTGACCGAACGGGCCCGCAACAGCGTGGCAGCAAACCTGTATAAGGCTGTCAACAAGCAAACCGTCGTCCGCAACATCGAGAGCCCCGCAGACTGAAACAACAACAGATAAAACAAATCCCGAGCGCACCTTTTTGGGGGTGCGCTCGGTGTAAATAGACATCACCTGGGGCCTTGAAGTTACCAGTTGAGGGGCTCCTGCAGGATGTTGCCGTCGGTCATGGGGCTGTCGGCCTCGGTGAACGGGGTGGCCTTGTACTGGATGCAGAGCATCGTCAGGTTCTCGCTGCCGGTGTTCTTCAGCGCACGCTTGCCATCGGGAGCGACACGGATGATGGTGCCCTCGCTGACAGGGAAGATCTCACCATCCACCTGATACTGGCCTTCGCCCTTCAGGATGATGTAAAGTTCCTCGTG
>DAIREJ010000208.1:0-3543 GCA_036795635.1 Sodaliphilus sp. | reverse complement strand
ATGTTGCAGAATTAACGGGAACTAAAAAATTCCCTGTTCTCTTGTACTACTTTATCAAGTTGCAAACATGTCAAAGAACTCTGTTTTGAGTTGCTTAGCACCCCGATTTGGGGCGAAAAGCGGTGCAAAATTATAACCGTTTTCTGAACTGGCAAAATATTTTCGTCTTTTTTTTCAAAAAAAATTATTAACAATCTAACAATTTGGTGTTAATAACCCTATTAATCAACTGATTTACAGTTAAATAATATTTTAAAACTTTTTCCACTTTTTTTCATCAAAAAGGATGACAGCCCAAAGTGTAAAAACACTGGGCTGCCAGCTTTTTTCTGTCCTATATAATAATGTGTAACCTTGAGGGCAATCAGTCCGTATCGCCGTGAGCCTCGATGAGCAGGTCCACACCAGTGTAGCGGCAGACAACGTTCAAGAGTCTGATTTCATTATCATCGGCCTTAGCGTCAGCATCAATCACACGTGTGAGTAACTGGGCGGTGGCGATCTTCTGGACATCGCTCATCTTTTTCATCATCTCGAGCGCAACCATGCTATTGAGGGCCTTTCCCAAATTGAAGGCCTCTTCATCAATGCCGTACTCGGCACAGATGGCATCGAACTCATCGCACTCGCTGGGGTCCACCACCCTATCGGCATTGATCATCTCGATGAGGAGACTCACGACTGCCGCTTTTTGATTGTCATTGAAATGAATTCTTGCCATATCAAATGAATTCTTGCCATATCAATCGTTTTGGTTTTCTTCATTCTCAAATGGTGGCGGCGTGACGGTCACGCTGTCATCCTGCTGCGAGGATTTCTCTTTGAGGATATCCTCGGTGCGGGATTGCCACTGACGGGGGCCGAAGATGCGCTCGGCATCCTCGGTGTAGATCACCTCACGCTGCTGAAGCAAGTCGGCCAACTCATGGTGACCACGCTCATACTGGGTGAGAATCTGGCCTGCCCGCTCATACTCATTGTCGATGATGCGCTGCACCTCCTTGTCGATGTCTTGGGCACGTTCCTCACTGTAGGGCTTAGTGAAGCCGTAAGCCTCGCCCGAGGTATCATAATAGGAGACGTTGGGTAACTTGTCACTCATGCCGTAGTAGGTAACCATTGCATAGGCAATCTTGGTAGCTCGTTCCAAATCATTGAGCGCTCCAGTGTCGACAAAGCCCAAGAACATATCCTCGGCCACACGGCCTGCCATGAGTGAACAAATCTTGTCGAGCAACGCTTGCTTGGGTTCTATCTGCCTCTCCTCGGGCATATACCATGCTGCACCGAGTGCCTTTCCGCGAGGTACGATGGTCACCTTGATGAGCGGGTCTCCATAGCGGAGGTGCCAGCTGACGGTGGCATGTCCTGCCTCGTGAACAGCGATGGAACGGCGTTCCTCTTCGGTGATGACCTTGGAGCGTTTCTCCAAACCGCCGACAATCCTGTCAATGGCGTCCATGAAGTCCTGGCGCTGCACCGCCTGTTTCTTGTGGCGGGCAGCAATCAGCGCCGCCTCGTTGCAAACGTTGGCGATATCAGCACCCGAGAAACCCGGCGTCTGGCGTGACAGCAAGTCAAGGTCAACGGAACCGTCGGTCTTGACATTGCGCAGATGCACCTGGAAGATTTCCTTGCGGTCACTTAGTTCGGGCAACTCAACATAGATTTGACGGTCGAAACGTCCTGCGCGCAACAGTGCCTTGTCCAGAATGTCGGCACGGTTAGTGGCGGCAAGGATGATGACGCCGCTGTTGGTGCCGAAGCCGTCCATCTCGGTGAGCAACTGGTTGAGGGTGCTCTCGCGTTCGTCATTACCGCCCAAATTCGCCTTGTTGCCACGAGCACGCCCCACAGCGTCAATCTCATCGATGAAGACGATGCAGGGAGCTTTTTCTTTGGCCTGGCGGAAGAGGTCTCTCACACGCGAAGCGCCGACACCGACGAACATCTCGACGAAGTCGGAACCCGACATGGAGAAGAAGGGCACGTCGGCCTCGCCGGCTACCGCCTTGGCAAGCAAGGTCTTTCCAGTTCCAGGAGGTCCAACAAGCAGAGCGCCTTTAGGAATTTTACCTCCCAGTTCGGTATAGTGTTTCGGGTTTTTGAGGAAGTCCACAATCTCGGCAATCTCGACTTTGGCCTCGGCGAGTCCTGCGACGTCCTGGAAAGTAACCTTACTCTCGTTGTCCTTGTCAAAAAGGCGCGCCTTGGACTTCCCGACGCTGAAGATTCCCGAACCTCCAGAGCCGCCACCCATGCGTTTCATCATGAAGAACCAGAGCAGCACGAGGGCAATGATGGGTCCGAAGGACCAGAACAGCATTGAGTAGTCGCTGGCCTGCTTGTACTCCACCTCACCCGTGAAGACGCCTTTCTCCCGCCACTCCTTGACGTTGTCCTCGAACTTGTCGGCACTGGGTATCTGCGAGGCGACACGTGTCACCAGCATCTTCTTCTCCAACATGGGCATGGACTCCTCGGCGGGCAACTCACTGGCGATGGCCTTGGCCAAGGAGTCGGTCATGACCGCCTCGGCCATGTTTTTGTTGCTGTAAACGGTGATGGACTTGACACCGCCTTTCATGACGATGTTCTCAAATTTAGTCCATGGAATCTTGCTAACGGGGCCTTCCTCTTGGTTAAGCCATAAAGCCGAGAGCAAGAAAAGCACAATGAGTCCATACATCCAGAAGATGTTGAACTTGGGTGTTTTGCGCTGATTATTGTTATTTGCCATTTTTCAAAAAACGGTAATGATGGTAGTGCTTAAAGTCAATCCAGATTGGGGATGCTGTTGATGGTTGCATCGGCCCAAAGGTTCTCGAGGTTATAACGCTCGCGGAAATCGGGCACAAAGACATGAACAAAGATGGTGCCGTAATCGATGATGATCCATTGCGCGTTTTCGTAGCCGTCGTAATTGAAAGGCCTTTGTCCCGCGTTCTTCTCAACATACTCCCGGACACTGTCGGCCACTGCGATGACCTGCATGGGTGTGCTTCCCGTTGCAATAACGAACCCCTGAGCTGCAGCGGTTTCGATGGCTGTCAAATCAACATGGACGATGTCGCGTCCCTTCTTCTCTTGAATCGCTTCGATGATTGATTGAATTAACTTCTCGTTTTCGTTCATATATAAAGTCATTATTCCAAGATGCAAAGATAAATAAAGTTTTATGAAATCAAGAGGGAAAAGTGGTAATTTATTTTAAATGGGGAAAATGAATGGAGAGGAGACTTTGACAGAACCTGAAAACGAACATCACCTATGGGTCGCGGCAAGCCACAGCAAAGGGGGTTCTCGCTTGCGTCCGGTTTCATGAAATCAGGCAGGTTGTCGCGGTGACAACCTGCCTGATTAAGAGTTTTTCGGTCAGCTAACCGAGCGGGATTAGATAACGCCCTGCTCGAGCATAGCCTGAGCGACCTTCATGAAGCCGGCGATGTTAGCGCCCTTCACGTAGTCGATGGTGCCGTCGGCCTGAGTACCGAACTTCACGCACTGCTCGTGGATGTTCTCCATGATCCAGTGGAGCTTCTC
>DAIREJ010000207.1:0-3572 GCA_036795635.1 Sodaliphilus sp. | reverse complement strand
CCTGCTAAACTCATCAAGGAATTCCGCGGTAAGAAGGAGACCATTCCCGCATTCAAGGCTGCTTATGTCGAGGAGACCGTCTATGTTGGCGAGCAGAACCTCGATGCCCTCGTGGCCATCAAGAGCAAGAACGAGCTCATCGCCGATGTTGTGGCATTGCTGCAGTCGCCGGCCAAGAACGTTATCAGCGCTCTCCAGTCGGGTGGCAACAAGCTCCACGGAGTTCTGGAAACCTTATCCAAAAAAGAAAATTAAACAAAATTAAAAAACAACCAATTTTAAATCCATACTATTATGGCAGATTTGAAAGCTTTTGCAGAACAGTTAGTGAACCTTACCGTAAAGGAAGTTAACGAACTCGCTCAGATTTTGAAAGACGAATATGGCATCGAGCCCGCTGCTGCAGCTGTTGCTGTTGCCGCTGGTCCCGCCGCCGCTGGTGCCGCCGAGGCCGAGGAGAAGACCTCTTTTGATGTTGTCCTCAAGGCTGCTGGTGCCCAGAAGCTCCAGGTGATCAAGAAGGTGAAAGAGCTCCTCAGCTTGGGTCTGAAGGACGCAAAGGACCTTGTTGACAAAGCTCCCGCAACCCTGAAGGAGGGTGCATCCAAGGACGAGGCCGAGGCTCTGAAGGCAGAGATCGAAGGCCTGGGCGCCGAGGTTGAACTGAAATAATAGCACCTGTTTACAGGTGTGTAGGTTAAGAATCCCCACCGCGAGTGGGTTCTTAACCTTTTTGTGTCAAATTTGACCTGCACACAAGACGATTCATCGGAGCTGTCCGCGACATGGGCGCTCCCCATGTCGCGGACGCCGCCCGGTGAATACACCGATCCCCCCGCAACGCGCCGTCGGTCAGCGAATTACCGGCATCCAACGAAGGCGCTTGAGGTACTATTATTTCGCTATTCGACAGTTTATTTGAGTTCACAAAAGTTCATTGTCAATGTCAGTTTCAAAAAAAGAACGAGTCAATTTTGCGCGAGTAAGAAATCCTTATCCCTATCCTGATTTCCTCGACGTGCAGTTACAGTCATTCCGTGATTTCCTTCAATTGGACACGCCGACTGAGAAAAGAAAAAACGAGGGACTCTACAAGGTTTTTGCCGAGAATTTCCCCATTGAGGACACTCGCAACAACTTCAAGCTGGAATTCCTTGACTATTACATCGACCCGCCCCGTTACACCATTGAAGAGTGCTTGGACATCGGGCTGACCTACAGCGTTCCGTTGAAAGCTAAGCTCAAGCTCTACTGTACCGACCCTGACCATAATTTCCCCACCGAGATTCAGGACGTTTACCTGGGTTCCATCCCTTACATGACCGAGAAGGGCACCTTTGTCATCAATGGTGCAGAGCGTGTTGTCGTGTCACAGTTGCACCGTTCGCCTGGTGTGTTCTTTGGACAGAGCCTCCATGCCAACGGCACGAAGCTGTACTCGGCACGCATCATCCCGTTCCGCGGGTCGTGGATCGAGTTCGCTACCGACATCAACAATGTGATGTATGCCTACATCGATCGCAAGAAGAAATTACCCGTGACGACGCTGTTGCGCGCCATCGGACTGGAATCGGACAATGACATCATTCAAGTTTTCGGACTTGCCGAGGAGATCAAGGTTACCAAGACCAACCTCAAGAAGGCCGTCGGCCGCAAGCTGGCTGCCCGCGTATTGCGTTCATGGAGCGAGGACTTTGTGGACGAGGATACCGGCGAGGTTGTAAGCATTGAGCGTAACGATGTGATCATCGACCGCGACACCGAGCTTGCAGAGGAACACATCAACGATATCCTTGACTCGGGCGTGGCTACCGTGCTGCTTCACCGCAAGGATATGAATACCGCTGACTACCAGATTATCTTTAACACGCTTACTAAGGATACTTGTAACAGCGGTAAGGAGGCTGTGAACTTCATCTACCGTCAGTTGCGTAACGCCGAGCCGCCCGATGACAACAGTGCACGTGAGGTAATCACCAACCTGTTCTTCAGTGAGAAGCGCTATGACTTGGGTGAGGTGGGACGTTTCCGCATCAACACCAAGCTGGGTCTGGACACCGATCCCGAGAAGCGCGTCCTCACCAAGGAGGATATCATCGAGATTATCAAGTATCTCATCGGCCTGATCAACAGCAAGCAGGATGTTGATGACATCGACCACTTGAGCAACCGTCGCGTCCGCACCGTGGGCGAGCAGTTGTATAACCAGTTCGGCGTCGGTTTGGCCCGCATGGCTCGCACCATCCGCGAGCGCATGAACGTGCGTGACACCGAGCAGTTCGCTCCCATCGACCTGATTAATGCCAAGACCATCTCGAGCGTAATCAACACGTTCTTCGGCACAAACGCGCTGTCCCAGTTCATGGACCAGACCAACCCGTTGGCCGAGATTACCCACAAGCGCCGTATGAGCGCCCTGGGTCCTGGTGGCCTGTCGCGTGAGCGCGCCGGTTTTGAGGTGCGTGACGTTCACTACACCCACTATGGCCGTCTTTGCCCGATTGAGACCCCTGAAGGCCCCAACATCGGTCTGATTTCGTCGTTGTGCGTGTATGCCAAGATCAATAATCTGGGCTTCATCGAGACACCCTACCGCAAGGTGGAGAAGTGCAAGGTGAATCTGAACAACAATGAAATCATCTACCTCACCGCCGAGGACGAGGAAGACCGCATCATCGCTCAGGGTAATGCCCCGTTGAACGAGGATGGTACCTTTGTGCGTGACCGTGTCAAGGCCCGCAAGAATGCTGACTTCCCTGTGGTATCGCCCGAAGACGTCGAACTCATGGACGTGTCGCCGCAACAGATCGCTTCGATCGCTGCTGCGCTCATTCCGTTCCTGGAGCATGACGATGCTAACCGTGCACTGATGGGTGCGAACATGATGCGCCAGGCTGTGCCTCTGTTGCGCAGCGAGGCTCCCATCGTGGGTACCGGCATCGAGCAGCGCATGGCCTATGACAGCCGCACCCAGTTGCAGGCCGAGGGCGATGGCGTTGTCGAGTTTGTTGATGCCAGCGTAATCCGCATCCGCTATGACCGCACCCAAGATGAGGAATTCGTCTCGTTTGACAGTGCAGTCAAGGAATATAAGTTGCCCAAATTCCGCAAGACCAACCAGAGCACGACCATCGACCTGCGTCCCATCATCGAGGCAGGCGATCGTGTAACCAAAGGTCAGATTCTCACCGAGGGTTACTCGACTCAGAATGGTGAGTTGGCGCTGGGCCGTAACCTCAAGGTGGCATACATGCCCTGGAAGGGTTACAACTATGAGGACGCTATCGTGATCAACGAGCGTCTGGTGCGCGAGGACATCCTCACGTCGGTACACGTTGACGAGTACACCCTTGAGGTGCGCGAGACCAAGCGCGGTATGGAGGAACTCACCAACGATATCCCCAACGTGAGCGAGGACGCTACCAAGGACCTCGACGAGCGCGGTATTATCCGCATCGGCGCCAGCGTCATCCCTGGCGACATCCTCATTGGTAAGATCACGCCTAAGGGTGAGAGTGATCCCACCCCCGAGGAGAAGCTGCTGCGTGCCATCTTCGGCGACAAGGCCGGTG
>DAIREJ010000206.1:0-3602 GCA_036795635.1 Sodaliphilus sp. | reverse complement strand
CATCACATTGATGAGTGCTTGTCGTGCCGCTTCCTCGGCACTCAGATAGATGTTCCCCGCACGGTAGCCACCATTGTGGTGAGGCCAGTTGTGGTCCATCTGGAGTTTTTCCTGGCCACTACGCCTGTCGTCAGGATTGTGGCCCAGCCGTCGTTGCGGGCGCCGCCTAGCATTCTGTGATACAAAGATATTAGTGCTTGCCAGATAGTCTGCTACGGATTATCCGGCCCTATTACCATCCCGTTTAATTGTTAAATATTTTCACAGAATGAAATCATACCTTTGGATTCTGCTGCTGGCGTGCGTGGGCACGATGGCAGCTCAAGAAACGGTCGTGCTTGACTCGACCGACGTGTTCTTTCGCCACATAGAACTGAAACAAGTGGTCGTCACCGGTCCGACTGGTGCAGTAAAGATGCAGGACATGTCGATGCCTGCAGGTATCGTTGACCGTAACAGCCTGCGCATGACCCCGGCAACCAACATCGTTGATGCGGTGGCCAAACTGCCCGGTGTGGCGCAAGTGAGCACCGGCAGCGGCATTTCCAAGCCCGTGATCCGTGGACTGGGATATAACCGTGTGGTTGTTGTTGCCGATGGCGTGCGCCAGGAGGGGCAGCAGTGGGGTGATGAGCACGGTGTGGAGATTGACGGCAACGCCGTGAGTTCGGTCGAGGTGCTCAAGGGACCTGCGAGCCTGCTCTATGGCTCGGACGCTCTGGCGGGCGTCCTCAAACTCAACACCGATCCTGTGGTGCCGCTGGGCAAGATGCGTCTGAATGTGAACACCGAATATCATTCCAACAGTGGATTGGTGAACTACTCGTTCAACTATGGCGGCAACAAGCAGGGCTGGGCATGGAACATCCGCTATGGTGACAAGTTTGCCCATGCCTACAAGACCCCGGGTGACGGCTATGTGCCCAACACACAGTTCCGCGAGCGTGCCCTGTCTGGCATGTTGGGTGTCAACAAAACTTGGGGACACACGCGCCTGATAGGGTCCTATTTCCACGTCACACCAAGTATTGCCGAGGGTGAACGTGACCCGCAAACGGGCGAACTGGAACAACCCTATGCCGACACCAAGACCTATCATCACGGTTTGCCCTACCAGCAGGTGTATCACTACAAGGCTGTGTTTGACAACGCTTTCTATCTTGGTGAGGGCCGTTTTAATGCCGTGTTGGCTTACCAACAGAACCGTCGCCAAGAATTTGAGGAGCCCGATGAGTATGGGCTTTACCTCAAGCTGCACACGGTGAACTACAATATCCACTATGTGACACGACGCTTGGGAGAAGATTGGCGCATCACCGGTGGTGTGAGTGGCATGTGGCAACGCTCGCTCAACGAGGGCGACGAGTTCCTGATCCCTGACTACAGCCTGTTTGATTTCGGTGCCTTCGTCACCACGACGGCCAACGTCGGCCGCTGGGCTCTGAACGGAGGTATGCGCTTTGACAACCGCCACCTTGACAGCCGTGAGCTGATGGATGACGGGGACCTGCGCTTCCAAGCCTTCAAGCGCAATTTCAACGGTTTTACCGCCAGTGTGGGTGCCGTGTGGCACGCCACCGATCATCTTGATTTGAGGGCAAATGCTGCTCGCGGTTTCCGCGCTCCCAACATCAGTGAGTTGGCCAGCAACGGTGTGCATGAGGGTTCGCTGCGCTACGAGGTGGGTAACCGTGACCTTAAGCCCGAGTTCAGCCTGCAGTTTGACCTGGGTGCTGAATTGACCACGTCATGGCTCGATGCACAGCTGTCGTTGTTCAGCAACCGCATCGACAACTACATCTTCATCCATCGCTCGGGCGAGGTCATCGACGATGAGTTCATGACCTATCGCTATGACAGCGGTGACGCCCAACTGCTGGGAGGTGAACTCGCACTGGATATCCATCCCTGGCACTTCCTGCACTTGGGCACTAGTTTTGCCCTGGTCAACGCCGTCCAGTTGCACCAGTCCGAGGATTCGAAGTACCTGCCGTTCACCCCGGCACCACGTTGGCAGAGCGATATCAAGTGGGAAATCCTGCATGACGGACGTGTGCTGAACAATGCCTTCGTCTCGCTGGGTGTGGATTATAACTTCAAGCAGAATCACTACTATCGCGCCGATAATACAGAAACGGCCACACCGGCCTATTGCCTGCTGAATGCAGCCATCGGTACCGACATCATGTGCAAGGGACGTCGTGTGGCATGCCTGAGCTTGATGGGGACCAACCTCACCAACAAGGCCTACCAAAACCACTTGAGCCGCCTCAAGTATACCGATGTTAACCCCATCACTGGGCGCCAGGGCGTCTTGAACATGGGGCGCAACATCATCGTCAAACTCGCCATTCCGCTCGAGTTCTGATCTTTCCAAGAAATACAAAGGGTGCAGACTGCCATAGTCCTGCACCCTTTGTTATGTGATGTGTGGTTAACCGTTATAATGCGTAAAACGGCATTTCGCGTCCATTGTCAATCTCGAGGATGAGTTCCTTGTTGGTGAGCTTGACAATCTTCATTTTGTGCATCTTGGGCATGCCGTCAAGCAAGGTTTTCTTGAATTCGCCTTTCAGGCTAATGGTCCATGGTCAGGTCTTTGCCATTCAGGTTGTAGGTGCCGGGAACGGCCACACTGCCCAGGATGTTGATGGGCACACCATCCTCTTTCATCTGATGCTCAGCACCAACGAGGAGTTCACATGTCCCGTTTTTCTCAAAAGTCAAAGACTCGAGCACATCTTTGCCGTCGTCATCGGCAAGTTTTGTGCCCCATTGATGGGCTGTCAGGCTCTGAGCATTGAGAGCGATTGACGACACGAGTAGCAGCATCAAGTTAAAAAATGATTTCTTCATAATCTGGATAGTTATTTGATGTGAGTTAATTGGCAGTATCGTGTTGTGGGCAATGGCAAAGTTGCCGAAAGATCACCGCTACAATATTATGAAAAATAATTCAATTAATATCGAATCTGGCATAATTTTTCAGAAAACGGTTGATTAGCGAAAAAATCGTTATCTTTGCCCTGTGAAAAAGATAAATTCTGATTGATGAAACATATTGTCATTACATTTTCATTGATTGTCTTGCTGCTGTGTTCATGCCGGCCTGGTACCTCGCGGAGCGCGATTACGGCCGAAAAGGCCTATGAGGGAGTGAACAACTATTGTCACAGTGAATATGACTGGAGTGTGGCTGCCGACAATCCTTCGATAATGTCTGTCTCGATGGGGGAGGAGACCGAAGCTGAGTATCAAGTCATCTTCCGCAGCTATACGGGCTCATTTGTGGTTTTCTATGTCGAAAAAGCCACAGGGCAGACACGCATTGTTGAGACGGTCCCGTTACTGGATGTCGACAGTGTTGTCGGCACCATCAATCTGTTGGATTACTTGGACAAGGCGAACTGAAAAATGGAATTTATGGAAATAAAAAACAGACCCAATCCAAACGTGGCATTTCCGAATCCTAAGATTCCAAGCCTCTGCTTCATCAAGAACGTGGTGAAGAACCCGCGTATCATCATCGGCGACTACACCTATTACGATGATGTGGATGGTGCTGACCAGTTCGAGAAGCATGTCACTCATTTCTATGACTT
>DAIREJ010000205.1:0-3691 GCA_036795635.1 Sodaliphilus sp. | reverse complement strand
TTGCCACGGTTGTCATTGACCACTGCGCTCAATATTGTGCACCACTCTTGCCCGCTGGCCACTTAACCATCCTACTTATCGACGACAAGGGCAAGATTTACTCGTAGGAGGTTTTGCGGCGGTGGTAGAGCACGTAGATGATGATGGGGGCGCCGACAAGAGCCGTAACGCTGTTGACGGGCATGGCTCCTTCAAAGCCGGGAGCACGGGCAATCAGGTTACACACGAGCGCCAACAATGCGCCACACAGGGCGGTGGCAGGCATCAGTTTCCAGTGGTCACTCGTGCGGAAGATGCCGCGAGCTTGATGGGGCACAGCCATACCGATGAACATGATGGGACCGCAATAGGCGGTGACGATAGCGACGAGCGTGCCTGAGCAGATGATGATCCAAGTGCGGGTTCGCTTGACATTGACACCCAGATTGGCAGCATAGCGGTCGCCAAGCAGCATCGCATTCAGTGGCTTGACAAGCAGGAAACTTAACGGCAACAAGATACACATCAACACGACAAAAAGTATCATCTGATCACCCGACACACGAGAGAACGAACCGAGGCCCCACACTACAAAGGCTTTGACATCTTCCTCAGGGCTGAGGAATTTGAGCACCCCAATGATGGCGGTAGCAAGATAGCCAATCATCACACCGATGATGAGCAGTGTAACATTACCCTTGACTTTACCCGAAATCCACACAATCAGCATCATCACAGCAATGGCACCGATGATTGCGGCCACCGATACAGCCGCGTCGCCCAGATAGCCCAGGCTACTCAACGCCACACCGCCCAGCTGTCCCGACAGCAGCACGACAAAAGCCACGCCCAAGCTGGCACCGTTGGAGATACCCAGGATGGACGGGCCCGCCAGCGGGTTGTGAAAGATGGTCTGCATCATCAGACCACTTACAGCAAGACCCGCTCCCGCCACGATAGCAGTCAACACCTGTGGTAAGCGGGAACTGAGGATGATATTGGTCCAAATCTCGCTTTCACTTCCTTGACCAACCATAATCTTGCAGATCTCGGACACTGGAATTTTCACCGATCCAATCAGCAAGTTGACAATCATCATAAGAATGATTGCAACGATAAGGGCTAACATCAATGGCAGCGGACGTCTCATTCTCTTTAGTTATATTAAACTACGAATTACGCTAGTTATCCAAAAGCATTGCGGCAGACACCAATTAGTTAGATTCGTAATAATTGAAAGCAGATGTTAATTAGTTGAATTTGTGAAATTCGTAGTTATCGTAGCAGACGGTAGAAAGTGGGTTGGTAGTCTTTCTCGACCAGTTCGGGATGGAAGATGGCAACAAAGTCCTTCAGCAGCACATCGGGCTTGACGGGGGCAATCTCGTAATAGGGCGTTTGCTTCATATTGCAATAGATGACCTTTTTCTCCTTGAAGGCCTTGAACATCTCATTGCGGGGCTCACTGGCCTTCAGTGCCTCGTAAGAGAAATCACCCTGATAACTATTGAGGATGCGCCAAAAGTCGGCGTTAGCCGAGAGGGCGTACATCTTCTCAAATTCCAAGTCTTCGCCCGAGGTCTCGTCATCGTTGATGACATAGTCGGCGCCCGCATCACGGAAGATCTGCGCCAGGTAGTTCTTGCCACCCACGGCATGCCAGTTGCCGTAATGCATCTCTCCGCTAGTGACGGTGGGACGCTGCTCAACTTTGGCGGCCTTCTCCTTCAACTCGTTGTAGCGGCTCTCGATGCCGGCAAAAATCTCGGCAGCCTCTTTCTCCTTGCCGATAAACATGCCGATGAATTTCACCCATTCGGCCTGTCCCAGCGGGTCGAGCTCCTTATAACCCAAGTGTGGCACTAGCGTGATGCCGATTTCCTTGATGGCATCATAGCCGCCACGCTTGGAAGGCGAAATGAAAATGACATCGGGATTGGCGGCCATGACCACTTCGGGGTCAAATTCACCTTCCATACCGATTTTGACAATTCGGCCGTCCTTGACACGTGCTTTGATATCCTCGTTGAAAAGGTTTTTTGTGCCAGTTATGCCCTTGACCACGTCGTGGGCATCGAGGATGGTGAAGTTGGACAGTTGCAGTGAGGTCATGCAGATGGTACGCTCGATGGGCACCTTGACCTTGACATAGCCCTCAGGAACAACGGCATGGGCGTCATGAACGAGAGCGAAATGGTCTTTTTTACCCACGTCAACCAGACGAATGCCGGCCGAGTCACGGACACTGAATCCTGTGGCATACTTCACGGTCACTTCTTCCATCGAATCGGTGCCCGACTTCGACTGCTTGTCGCCCTGTGCCGAGCAGGCGCAAAGCAACACTAAAACTGCAAAAATTCCAATAAACTTCTTCATTCTTTTGTTCATTTATTTTATGCTACAAAGGTACTACTTTTTTAGGGAACAGAAGGCCGTAAACAATGAATATTTTGTACCTTTGCGCTATGGAAGAAAAAGCTGAAAAAACAAGGTGGTATGACAACATTTGGGCAGCGTTGATTTTTTTCACGAGGCTACCTTTCTGGCGCGTATATCAGCCCCCACAGTCGAGTTACAAAACAGTCGTTGAGTTTTGGCCGTTGACGGGCTGGCTCACGGGTGGCGCGATGGCTGCGACACTATATTTTGGCAGTATGGTGCTGCCTTATGCCGTGGCCGTTATTGCCGCGATTGCTATGCGATTGCTCATAACTGGAGCGTTGCACGAGGACGGCCTTGCCGACTTCTTTGATGGGTTTGGAGGCGGTAGCGACCGTGATCGCATCCTCGCCATCATGAAGGACTCGCACATCGGCACCTATGGCGTGCTGGGACTCATCATCTACATGTTGCTGTTGGGCGCCGCACTATATACTATGCCTGTCGCCGTGGCTGCGCTCGCCATCCTGGCTGCCGACCCGTTTTCCAAGATGGTCGCGAGCCAGCTTGTGAATATGCTTCCCTATGCCCGCCGCGAAGAAGAAGCCAAGAACAAAACCATCTATCGCAAGCCATCCCTTTCCGCTGGCTTGAGCCTGACGGTACAGGGTCTACTGCCGATGGCATTGATGATTTGGCTGACAGGTATTTCTTGGTACGCGGTCATTTTTATACCCGCTCTGGTGATGTATTTCCTGTACCTGCTTATCCTGCGCAAGATTCACGGTTATACGGGTGACTGCTGTGGTGCCGTGTGCCTGTTGGTGGAACTGGCAATTTATCTGGTTGCCTGCTCACAACAATTGATGTAAGATAAATCAACAACAATAAATACAACAAGTACAATGATAAATATCGATATTCAATTTTTGTATTTATTGTACTTATTGTTTTCTTTTTAATGATGGAAATTGTTTTGATTAGACATACCAGCGTCGATGTTCCCAAGGGGACGTGCTACGGACAGACCGATGTGCCCGTACGTGACACCTTTGAGCAAGAGGCCGAGCTGACCCGCCAGTCATTGGAGCCATTGTTGCCGTTTGACAAGGTGTTTTCCTCGCCCTTGACGCGTGCCCGCAAGTTGGCGGACTACTGCGGTTACCCCGCAGCCGAGACTGACGACCGGCTGCTGGAGATGAACATGGGCGAGTGGGAAATGCAGCTGTATGACGAAATCCAGGACCCGCACCTGCAGGAATGGTACGACGATTATATCAACCAACCTACGACAGGTGGTGAAAGTTTCCGTCAGCAGTACCAACGCGTGGCG
>DAIREJ010000204.1:2208-3703 GCA_036795635.1 Sodaliphilus sp. | reverse complement strand
GGGAGTTCTTGATGAGCACGTTGCGCACGACAAGGTCGCGCTGGATATTCCTGTATTCAATACCCGTATTGCCCGTGTATCCGCCAGGGTAATAGGAATCTAAATGGATGCAACTGCTGGCCCACACTCTTGGCTCGCTGTTTCTCCGGCTACCTTCCAAAGTGAGGTCATGGATTAAAACCCCGTCACATTCGTAACGAGACGACCAGGAACGGAGCAAGGCAAAAGAGTTCGACACCCTGGTACCAGCATCATAGGCATTGACACAACCTGTGATGTTGGTCTGTTGATCGCTGATGATGTTCGTGAAACTCACACGATTCCCGTCTATTTCTGTGACAATGCCATAAGTACTCTGATTCGCAGCCCCGGCAGCATCGGCAATAAGGAATTGGTCTCCCACTTTGAGGCCACTGACAGTGGTGAGGTCAATATAAGTCTGTCCCACCTCAGCCGGCTCAGCCAAGGCAGCCACCATGGCCACTTTTTTCTTGATTGTGGCGTCTTTGCCGTAGATTTCCATGCCCGAGCGCAGCAGCAGTGAACGACGAATAACGTAAGTCCCAGGGTCAAAGAATACCGCCCTCTTGAGCAGAAAAGCGGCTTCGAATAAGGCTTCGAGTGCATCAGTGTCATCATTTTCACCGTCTCCCTTAGCACCAAATTCTTTTGCAGACAAGTAATTCTTGTTCAGGTCTATCGGGGTCACGGTCTCGCCCTTCAGAATAAAGTCAATGACTGCATTCACGTCGGCAATGTTCACCTCGCCGTCGCCATTCACATCAGCCAAGATGCTGTCGGCATGGGCTGTTATCGGCATCAGCATCGATAACACAAATGCGAGAATAACTATCGTGTAATGCTTCTTTTCCATTACTTATATCAGTTATTTCATTATCTGGGGTCAGGAAATGAGACCCCAGTTTGCTTGCTTGTTGAATAATTCCTTCAAATGCGCGGCCATTTTGCGTCCCCAAGCCGATTCCAGTTTCGGGTCTTCACGCAGATAATCCTCGGCGGCGTTGCGTGCCAACTGGACAATTTGGCCGTCACTGGCGAGGTTGGCGATGTGCAGGTTGAAGGCGATACCGCTCTGTTGGGTGCCTTCCATGTCGCCCGGTCCTCGCAGCTTCATGTCCTCCTCGGCGACGACAAAACCGTCGTTGGTCTGCGTCATCACCTGCAGGCGATGGCGTGTGTCGCGCCCCAGGTCGCTGCGTGCCATCAGGATGCAATAACTCTGGTCAGCACCGCGCCCCACCCTGCCGCGCAACTGGTGCAGTTGCGAAAGGCCGAAGCGCTCGGCGTCCTCGATGACCATAACCGAAGCATTGGGCACATTCACGCCCACCTCGATGACCGTAGTGGCTACAAGGATGTGAGCTTGGCTGGTGGCGAAAAGCATCATCTGGTAGTCTTTCTCGGCTGGCTTCATGCGGCCGTGCACCATCGCTACAGTGTAATGCGGGAACCCCTCCTTGACCTGCTCAAAACC
>DAIREJ010000204.1:0-2198 GCA_036795635.1 Sodaliphilus sp. | reverse complement strand
GTTGGAGGAGAACATGATCTCGTCCCCGGAAAAGCCCAGGGCCTCAAAGCCCAGCTCCAGTGCATGAAGATCTAGTTTTTCATTCTCTTCGATGAGTGGATAGACGATATAGGCCTGACGACCTTGCCGCAACTGCGAGCCCACGAACTGATACATCTTTAAACGGTCAGGTTCGTGCCGCAGCACCGTGGTCACAGGTTTACGCCCTGGGGGCAACTCGTCAATGACCGACACGTCAAGGTCGCCATACACCGTCATCGCCAGCGTCCTGGGGATGGGTGTGGCGGTCATCACCAGCACATGGGGCGGCGCAGTACGGTTCTTGGACCACAGGCGGGCGCGTTGCGCCACACCGAAGCGGTGCTGCTCGTCGATGATAGCCAGGTTGTGAAACTGCACTGTATCCTCGATGAGGGCGTGGGTGCCGATGAGTATCTGTAATTCGCCTCTCATAAGCGCCTCATGGATGACAGTGCGTTCCTTCTTGCGCGTCGAGCCGGTGAGCAGTGCCACTTTCACGCCAATGGCCTCGGCAAGCGGGCGGATGGTTTCCAAATGCTGGCCCGCCAGAATCTCGGTGGGAGCCATGATGCAAGCCTGATAGCCGTTGTCCATGGCAATCAAGGCCGTCATGAAGGCGACAATCGTCTTGCCGCTGCCCACGTCACCCTGCAGCAGGCGATTCATCTGTTTGCCGCTGCCCATGTCATGCCGCATCTCGCGGATAACGCGTTTCTGCGCCCCCGTGAGCGGGAATTGCAACACGTTGTTGTAGAAACCGTTGAAGTAAGCGCCCACTCGTCCAAAAACGTGTCCCACCAGCCGTCGGCTGCTGCCTTTGATATAATGCAGGATGTTAAGTTCCAGGAAGAACAACTCCTCGAATTTGAGACGCAGCTGAGCCCGTTGCAAGGCCTGTTGGTCGCTCGGCAAGTGAATATTGTGCAGCGCCTCGTTCAAGGGCATGAGGCGATAACGCTGAATCAGTTCGGGTGGCAGGGTCTCGGCGATATTCTGCACGCCAGGCGTATTGAGCAGCGTGACGACAAGCTTGTGGATGGCACGCGAGGTAAACGAGCGGTTGCGCAGTACCTCGGTGAGGTTATACACGCCAGTCAGCCCCTGCGAGACATTTTCGGACGTCACCACGTCAACCTCGGGGTGGACGATGTTAAGGTGGCCGTTGAACAACGACGGTTTGCCGAACAGGAGGTATTGGGTGTTGGTGTTATAGGTCTTTTGAATAGATGCTACACGGTTGAACCATACGACCTCGATGGTGCCTGTGCCATCGGTGAACAGGGCCTGCAGGCGACGCTTGCGTCCCTCGCCCGCCGTTGTAAAGGTGATGAAACGCCCCTTGAGCTGAACTGCTGCCTCGTCGCCGCTTAACTCGTTCACGTGGTTCACCACGCTACGGTCGATGTAACGGAACGGGAAATAATACAGCAGGTCATAGTATGTGCTGATGCTCAACTCCTTCTTGAGTAACTCGGCACGCTTGGGTCCCACGCCGTGCAGGTACTGTATGTCGGTGTGACGCAGGTCAGGCATGAGACAAGAGATATTCGGCAAGCACTAAGTCCATGGGACGGGTAATCTTCAGATTTGCAGCCTCACCCTCAACAAGGGTCACGCTGTGGCCCAGCCGTTCCACCACCGAAGCGTCATCGGTAAACGTCGGGTCAAACGGTTGAGTATAGGCTTCCATCAGCAGTCGCGCATCAAAGGCCTGTGGCGTCTGCACGGCACGCAGCGACGAACGGTCCAGTGCGTGGCTGCTTTCTCCCGTCACTTGTCGCACCGAGTCATTGAGCATCACCACAGGGATAGCGGCTCCATCACGGCGGGCAGCCTCAAGGATGCGTTGAATGAGTGCCGGGCTTGCCAACGGGCGCACGCCATCATGCACAGCAATCATGTCAACGTCAGCGATGTCGCCGATGCTGTCCAGTGCATTCTTCACGCTGTGCCAACGGGTCTCTCCGCCAGGCACCACGCGATGAGGCACAGCAAAGCCATACTGGTCGCACAGATCGTGCCACAGCCCCATCTGCCCCTCAGGCAACGTGACAATCACATCAAATGAACCGTCCCCGTCCTCACCGAAGGTCCGAATGGTGCGCATCAGGATGGGCGTGCCGCCCAACTCCAGAAACTGTTTGGGCAACTGCGCTCCAAAACGAGTGCCGCTCCCA
>DAIREJ010000203.1:2152-3773 GCA_036795635.1 Sodaliphilus sp. | reverse complement strand
GACTTCGCGGTGAAGTAGCCCGGGTTGCTGGGGCCGCCGTCGATGTGGGCATAGGCGGCATCCAAGTGATCGGCATCATAGGTCGTACCCTTGCCGCCCACGATGCTCGTGCAAAGCTGGAACATATTCGAGGACGATGTCACAGCTGCTGTGGTCCAACCATTACCGACATAGACGGTGGTGAGTTTTTTGTCACCCAAGAACATATAATCCATTCCAGTCACTTTATCAGTATTGAAGCTGCTCAGATCAACACTTATCAATTCGCGGCATTCAAAGAACATCCAACCCAAAGACACCAGACTACTGGTGTTGAAATTGCTCAAGTCGAGATGCTTCAAAGATCTACAGTTTGCGAACATACCGAAAAACGATCTTACATTGGAGGTGTCAAAACTTCTCAGGTTAACGCTATCCAAAGAGTTGCAAATATAGAACATCTCATTCATCTTAGTCACATTGGATGTGTTGAAGTTGCTCAGGTCAACACTCTTTAAGTCGGTACAGCAATAGAACAATTGACTCATGTCTGTCACATTGGCAGTGTTGAAGCTGCTCAGGTCAATACTCGTCAATTTGCGGCAGTCCCAAAACATTGCGTTCATGTTTGTCAAACTGGATGTGTTGAAGCTGGTCAGGTCAAGGCTCGTCAAGTTCAAACATCCCAAGAACATTGTAGTCATGTCCTCCACGTTAGCCGTGTTAAAAGTACTCAAGTCAAGGCTCGTCATGCTTTCACAATAAGTGAACATTGACTCCATGGTTGTGACTTGGGACGTATCGAGGTATTCCAAGCCGATGATGGACTTGAGATTTCTCATGGAATGAAACCAACCTTCGGTGGTTGTGGGGCGGAAATCTGCGAATGAAGGGTCGAACACGACCTGTGCCACAGACTCGCTGATTCCGGTCGTATACCAAGTGGGGAAAATGCCTATGTCATAGGTCGTTCCCTGGCGAGTACTGCGCAGGTCATCAAAGTAGAACGTCAGTGTTGAGTCAGCTGATATATACTCAGCATAAGCCTCCTGGGCCACAGCGCTCTTCGAAAACAGTATGCACGCCACCAAAGCGAACAATTTCAAGATTAAACGTTTCTCTTTCATAATGTCATTATTTTGATTTGTGAATAATATTGTCTGCACCAAATCGCCTATTTATGCGAAACATTTTTGTTTTAAGGATTGTGCAAATATAATGAATCGTGTTGTAAGACACAAGCTGATTGACAAAAAAGCACAAAAAATGTTACACAATTTTATAATATTGGTCTGAACAACGGAAAATGAGTACTTTTGCCGAAAAGATAAAAAACTACGAACCTTTAGCTCGGCGTAGCCAATTGCGCTTTTATAACGAGTTTCTGGTTAATTGTGATTTTCGCAGTTTTATCATACAGACAACAAACAATTGTGAAATGAAGATATTTTTGAGATTTGCGCTTGCCGCAGTGGCGGCACTGCTGATGGCCGCTTGTGGCAGCAAAGATGCCACCTACCAGTACAAAACCGAATATCTGCCCGTGCAACTCGTGGGCAGTGAGAAGTGGTCCATCCTCGACGTGAACACTGGCGAGGTGGTGGCCAAGGATGCGTTTGACAGCGCACCATCGCCCATTGTG
>DAIREJ010000203.1:0-2142 GCA_036795635.1 Sodaliphilus sp. | reverse complement strand
CCCAGCCGCCCCCCCCGAGGTGGAAGCAGCCATGAAGAAAGTGAACCCTAAGGGTAGCGTCAAGGAGAACCGCCGACGCGACGGCAGCTACGACTATTATGACGTGAGCACGCCTACAACTCCCGTGGCGGGCCACTTTGGTAGTGTGACAGCTTTCAGCGACGACGGCGTGGCAGTGTGCAGCAAGGTGGGTGGCCCGCTGCTGGTAATCGACCGTAAGGGTCAGGTCTTGAAGGAGCTGCCCAAGGAGGTATCGCAGTGCTCGATGTTTGCTCGTGGCATGGCGATGTTCCAGAACGACAATGGGCAATGGGGCTACATCAATGCCAGTGGCGACACCATTGTCCCAGCCATCTACAGCAGCGCCAACCTGTTCATGTATAACGACTATGCCCTTGTCATTGATGAGCATCAGCCTAATGACAGCGCCTTGAGTTTCACCGTCATCGATAAGAGCGGCAAGGTGAGATTCACGTCAAACACGAGCATCTACCAGCCCATCCAGCCCTACTTCATCAACGGCGTGCTGCCCGTGATGAAAGGCGACACGCTGGTGTGCCTGAACGAGGACGGCAAGGAGGTTGCCAATCCCATCAACGATCAAGAGAAAGTGGAGAAAGGCGGCTATACCGACTACTCACGCACGCCCAACGGCAACTACATCGTCATCAAGGACAAAAAGACAGGCATGGTGGACAAGAACAACAATGTCCTCATTCCCCTTGAGCATGACAACCTCATCGACATCAACGGTGAGCGGCTCATTGCCGTGGACGGCGATGTCTTCAGCATCATCGACGCCAACGGTAAAGCTGTGGGCAGTGTGAAGTTTGAGAATGCCCATGTGAGCGAGGATAATCCCTATGCTGCACGTGGTTACATCAACAACGACATGGTGGCAGCCTCGATCATGATGATGTTTGACGAGACCAGCGCATGTGGTGCCAACGCATCAACAACCCTCATGGACATGAACAACCTGGTGAGCACCAATGCCAGCCTGTATGCCGGCAGCAACACGCTGATCCTACCACAGGGGCCTTTCATCATCCAATATGTGTTTGACCGGGAAGTGGCCACTGCCAACGCAGACAGCACCTCGGCCAGCTTCAACTATGACGCCAAGGTGAACCGTGTCATCATCTCACTCGACGTGAATCATTGCCCTCCCACCACCGAGCCCGCCATCGTCAACAAGGTGGAGAGCCGCCTGGGCACCAAGGGCTTTGTTTTCGCCCGCGACGGCATCTTCTGCAGTGACTATCTGACCGCATTGACGATGGGCTATGACAAGGGTATCATGAACCTCACCTACTACATGCACTTCAACGAGTCAGTCCCTCAAGAAAAGAAGAAGAGGAACTGAAAACTAAAGACCAAGGATTAAAAACTAATAATATGTATTACGTACAAAAGACATTGGAAATTTCGTCAGCCCACATGCTGTACCTTGACCACAACAGCAAGTGTGAGAATCTGCATGGCCACAACTGGATTGTAAATGTCTATTGCAAGGCCAAGGAACTCGACGACAACGGCATGGTGACCGATTTCACCATCATCAAGGAGCTGGTGCACGGCAAGCTCGACCACAAGTATCTGAACGAGGTGCTCGATTTCAACCCCACCGCCGAAAACATCGCCCGCTGGATCGTCGATACCGTGCCCAACTGCTACCGCGCCGACGTGCGCGAGAGCGCCAACAACCTGGCCATCTACGTCAAGGACGAAGACAACGATGTGGAATGAGTTAGGAATTAGGAGTTAGAAGTTAGGAATTGGCATCCGCACTCTAACAACGAATAACTAAGGACTAAGGACTAGGAACTAAACTAAACCATGTGGAAGGTTAATGAAATCTTTCACTCGCTGCAGGGCGAGGGTTACAATACAGGTACCGCCAGCGTGTTCATCAGGCTGAGCGGGTGTAATCTGCATTGTGACTTCTGTGATACCCGTCATGAGGAGGGCACGATGATGTCGTTGCCCGAAATCGTCGAACAGGTCATGCGCTACCCCAAGGCTCCGCTCATCGTGCTCACTGGCGGTGAGCCGTCACTGTGGATTGACGAGGACTTTGTCAACGGGCTCAAACAGATGACGGGCAAGCGCATCGCCATCGAGACCAACGGCACCCGTCCC
>DAIREJ010000202.1:346-3799 GCA_036795635.1 Sodaliphilus sp. | reverse complement strand
GTGACGGCCATCAGCATAATCAATAAAACCTTTTTCATTGTAACTGAGTTTTTTAAACTGTTAATAAAATAATTATGGCATAATTCTATATCTTCTAAAGCCGGTAGGAAACACCTATCATGAACATAACCTGACCAACATTTTCACTGAAGAACCGCTGGTACTTTATCTCGCTATTGAGCATCAAGTGGTCACCAATGAGGTAATCGATACCCACACCGCCATTTCCGATAAAATAACCTTCAACATCAGATTCCTTACCAATAAGCGTGTCGTAGTGGCTATGATAGTTACGCATTCCTATTCCCAACAAGGGATAAAGCCTCAGGTTGTCACCAAGGTGAACATGATAGTTCCACTCCAGGGCAAACTCACTGCCCCACACGTCATTCTTCTTGAAATAGTAATCGGCTAATAAGTTGATTCGGGTATGATGGGAAAAATTGTATTTCGCGTTTAAGCCAATTCCCATCACCTTATCACGAGTGCCATAGGCTGTTTGTGCTCCGAATGAAAACTCACCGATGTCAGCCCTTGTTGCCATGCATGTCAACAAGATGAATAATGTAAATACTGTCTTTCTCATGTCTTTATAGATTGTTTTTGATTATTTCTTGAACACGATTTGCATGGTGGTGAACTCGTCGGCGGCATCCAGCATCTGCAGGAGGTCTTGCCACTGCGAGGCGGGATAGTCACCCTTGTCATATCGCTTGCTCACAACGAGCCGCAACTGCCGCCCTTCGACACTGGCAAGGGCAGTAAACTCGCCCGCGCTGTTCTTGACGCTCCGACTCAGTTTGCTCAGACTCTCACTAGAGACCTCATAGCCATCGGGGATGTTGACCCTGATATCCCATCGCAGCAAGCCAGGGCTTCTGCGATTCACATCAAACGAGCGGTTGCGGTCCACGCCCTCGACGTTGGCCTGTGAACCGATTAATTTGCCCACGCTCACCACAAGATTGGAGCCGGCTTTCTTAACCCAGCCGTCCATCGTGTATTGCGTCTTGTAGGTAAACTCGGGATGTTGAGGGTCGATGCCCGTTGAGAGGATCTCGGTGGAGAGCAGTCGGTCCGCAGCCACATCGTGATACATCTCAATCTCAGCCTTGAAGTCATCTTGCTGATCCTCGCTCTGCTTGGAGAACTGCTGCTGTGTGCCCTCACGCAGCCGCTTGTTGACGCCCTTGATATACTCCTTTTTGCGTCCCAGGTACTCGTCATAGGCCTCGTATTCCTGCTCGTCAGTCATGATGGGAGCCGTGCCTTCTTTCATCGTGCCCGTTCGGGACTCGGTACGGTCAATCGTTAGGATTGTGCCATCAATGGTGGCCGTGAGTTGCACATCGTCAAGATTGTCGGCGGCAGTGGACTGAGGCAGCGTGATAAGTTCATATTTCGAGTTATTGTCGGCAAGCTTGGTGATCAGGGCAGCCTTGCGGCCCTGAAGATGTGCAGGCAGCAGTCCCGCTGTCATGCCTTGATAGGTGGGTGGTGCGAAATAGGTATTGCCCACCTTGAGGAGCCACAGGACATTTCCCACATGGATGAGCTTGTCCAGCGGCTCATTCTCGTCATCGGTCGAGATGATAAACTGGTAAGGCACGTTGCAGCGGTCCAGCATCTCGCCCATCATGATGATGAAGTGATAGGGCGTGTAGGCATCATAGTCGTCATGAGCCCTGTAGGAATAGAGCAGACCTGTGTAGATGAGGCGTGCCGCTTCTTCCTTGTCTGCCAATTTCTTGGCTCGAGCGATTTCGTCCTTCATCAGTTTCTTGTTCAGTGGCCAATCATAGTATTCTTTGACTTTCTTTTTATGGGTGTGCAGGAAAGAGAAATCATCGCGCAGGATGAACTCATAGTCGGGGTTGGCCTGCAGGTCGCGGTTTTTGAGACTCTTTATCTTCTTGTCACTCACGCTCTTGTCTTGGACATATAGCAGAATCAATGGCGACTGCTTGACGGGGTTGTACCACAGGGCGGGCTCCACGCGATCCACGTTTCTGACCTCGGCCTCCAGCACGGTGTTATCGTCGTCATCGGTACTGGCCTTGAATTCGGGCGCACCGTTCAGGCTCCGGTACTGAACGGTAAACTTCTTGTCGATGGTGCAATTCACCTTATAGTGGAGCATGGGGTATGGCGCCATGAACGTGAACGTGAATTCAGGCACATTACGATCCTGGACCATCAATTCCTCATAGGTGAAGATGTCAAGCACATCACCCACTTCAAGTCCAGGAACTGCCAGCTTGTGACTCACGTCACTACCCTTCTTGCCTTCGCGGGTGATGGCATACTCTTTACTGTCCACGTTGACGATTCTGCCATCGGGTTTGATGACTCTCACGCCTAGCACCTGCTGCACTTTCTCCTCTAGTCCCCTGTAGTTGCGCCCTCGCTTGAATGTCGAATAATCAAACTCCGAGTACTTCTTCAGAGCCGCCGCATCATTGAGCTTGATGAGCATGCGGTTGAGTTCGTGGCGCCCGAGCATCTTGGGATTACCAAACATCATCAGTCCCGTCATGCGGATGTAGGACTTGCGGGTGACATCCACGTCGGTGCGTGCGGCAAGGATGACAGCCGAGTACAATTGGCTGTTTGTGTACTTTTCCGGACACTGGTAGTTGCTGAACATCGGGTCATTGTCGCTCCAGACCTTCTGCCTCAACTCCTCGGCGAAACGGGCGTAATCTTTTTCGTCATTGGCATTGGCTGTCAGGATGGTTAATCCCATCAACAGCATTACCACACATTTAATCGTTGTTTTCATATCTTTTATGACTATTGGGTTTCACATTTCATTTCAAGACGAGCGCCTCATGGCTGCTTGACTGCCATTTCTTGAGGTTGGCGTTCCAGGTCGTAATGTCCTCACGCTTGATGCGGGTCTGGCGCAAATTCATTACTTTGCGATAAATGATCGAAGACCCTTGGCGTTGCCATGTGCACGACATGTCGGCATACTGGTTACTCTCGTTGTAGTCCTCCGGCAGTTCGTCACACCCGATGCCTTCGGGCAGCTGCAGTATCACTTCTCGCACCTGGCGACACGGGAACGGCAACGTGTAGTCATTCTCTCGTTTGGCTGTATCAATCGGATTGGTGAACAGCATGTTATCAGGATCAAGTTCTACATACACTTCTCCCTCGATCTGCTGGACTGAATGGGTATCGGTCATCTTACCCGTTAACACCGCCCACTCGCTGCGGCAGTCTCTGTCTACCCACGTCGCCTCCGAGACCTTGTTGGCATGGTCATCGTCGTTGAGGGCGTTCCGTTCAAACATGAGTCGTTGTTGCGATTCCCGACTGTCGTAGGCACTGAGGAGCATCTCTTTCATGTCGCCCTTGACACAACGGGTGATCGTCCCCGTGAGTTCGCCGGCCTTGCTGAGCATTAACGTGATGCGCACGCTGTCACAGTTGGCTTCAACAGGGAGA
>DAIREJ010000202.1:0-336 GCA_036795635.1 Sodaliphilus sp. | reverse complement strand
ACGGTGCGCAACGAGGGGGCTCCTCCCGATTCCTCGACCATGACTTCCATGCCCTGCACATTGCTGGGAATGTGGCCCAGCGGGATATGGTTGCAGGTGGCGTCCAGGTAATAGGTTTTGCCCTGCCACTCCAGCGTGCAGATAGCGTGGTTGATGGCAGCGAGGGTGGGAATCTCGCTCATCAGGCACGAGGCCTCACGGGTGCCCACGTCGGTCAAGCGGGCATCAAAGCCTTGGGCCACGAGCAGCGTTTTCAACAGCAGCGCCATGCCTTTACAGTCGCCGTAACGCTTGCGCACAACCTCGGCAGGGGCATCGGGCCGGTGCTTGCTCACA
>DAIREJ010000201.1:0-3825 GCA_036795635.1 Sodaliphilus sp. | reverse complement strand
ATGTCGCTGGCAGTCTTGACACCATGATAGGTGTAGTAAACCTGGATACCGATGCGCCAAGTGAACAGGGGCCAGTAACTGTTGTTAGTGCCATAGATGTAAATCATGTGGTCGGTAACGTCATAGCCGTCGGAGTAAATACTGTAAGGTATCTCGGTCATGTCATCCTCAATGTCATAGTCATAGTCCCAATACTCAAAGGTGAAGATTTGGTCATCATCAAGGAAGATACTGTAACTCAGCTTAGTGGGATCAAGGGGATTACCCTCAACATCGGTGGTGGGCAGGGTAAAATAGAATTTACTGGTTGCCCAGTCATTACCGCAGTCATACCACTCGTCGGCAGTGGGATTAGCAGGAATGATGGGACCCTCGTCATTGAGAACGGCAACAGTGTTGAACTGCAGCACATTAGCCCACTCATGATCGTCTGTATAAATCAAGCACGGGCCAGTGGTGTTGCCCCACTCGGGATAAGGAGCCCACACATCGCCCTGACCATCAAGCAGCGTGATGGTGTTACCCTCGACCTTGTAGCGGATTTCGGTCACTTCGGGGTCATAGGCACCATAGAGCCAATAGGCCGGCTCGTCGTAGTCATAGTCCCATCCAATCTGTTCAAACCAGGTATGGCCCCATACCAACAGACCGCCATAGCCGTAATTGGCCATCCACGAAACACACTGACCGGTGGGAATGCTGATGATGCCAGTCTCCTGGTTATAGGTACCCTCTACCCAATTGCCGTTAGTGAGCGTGGTAATGGGATTTTGGATGTAAACCTTGCCACCCTCGGCAAAGACAACATTCATGACATCTTCAAATTCGGTGATACCTGTTTCAAGGAACTTGTGATAGATGTAACCACCAGTGCGATAATAAGTCTTGAGATCACCCTCGGGGACCTCCGAGATCACAGTCGGCACTTCGTCCTTGGCGCCAGCCTGAACGGTGGCCATGTTGAGGCTGTTGCCTGCAGCCATCTCCTCTTGAGGAGTGAGTGAACGGTAATCGGTGAGCGGACGATGAGACTTCACCTGAACACCGGCTGTCACATTAAACACAAGGGCCGTTAAGACCAAAAGTAGAGATAACTTTTTCATAAAATAAAGATTTTAATTAGTAGTATAGTTCATAATTTGGGTTAGCGGGATGGTAAAGTCGGCTGTACCGTGAACAGGCTGCCATTAGCGCCGATATTTGATACTACAAAATTAGAGCAGGGCATCTTCTTTTCCAAGAAAATGCCCTTTGGCCGTGTTCTGTTTCAGTGAAACAGAACGAAAAATCCAGAATTGATGGGCATGTTTCAGTGAATCATGCCTCGGGTGACGATTCTATTTTTCCTTAGCCATCTTCATGAAGTCTGATGGCGAGATACCCGTGATGCGCTTGAACGTGACGGTGAAATTGCTGCGGGAATTGAAACCCAGGTCGGCCGCAATGGCCTCGATGGTCAAGTGGGATGACTGGTCGGTGTCATTGAGGATGCGACAAGCCTCGCGCACGCGCTGTTCGTTGAGCACCTGTTTGAAACTCTTGCCATAACATTCATTGACCACCTGTGACACATACTTATAGTTGCTACCCACATGCTCGGCCAACTGTTGCAATGAGAAATCAGGCTGGCAAATGATCGAGACGTCATCCATCACCTGCTTGATTTGGTCAAAAAGGCGATCCTTGCTCTCCTGGTCAAGCATACCCTGATACTTCGGAACCGTTTCCTCTTGTGTCTCAGCCTCGTGGGGGATGGGGTGATGAACCGTTTCTGGCTGATCGAGCAACTGCACGTTTTTCTCATACAGGTGCCTGATATAGTTGCGTTGCTTGATATAGCTGCGCACAAGCAACACCAGGGCAACCAAGATGATAGCGGCAATCATGCTCATCATGAGCAACAGCTGATGCGCACGTTCATGCTTGGCCTGAATCTCCTCCACCTGCTCATTGACACGACGCATCTCATTCAAAAACCTAGACTTCTCTAGCTTTTCGACATGGCTTTTGTGAATAAACTCATCCCTGGCTTTCAGATACTTATATTCAAATTTGGCGGCCAGTTGCTGATTACCTGTCGCTGAATAAAAGTGAGTCATAGACCGATAAACATCAATGAGCTCACTCTGTAATTTTTGCTCTTGAGCGATTTTTTCAATCTGCTGGAGACAGGCAAAGGCGTCGTCATAGCGTTTCAAGGCCAGCAACACCATACTTTTTTGTTGCACAGCCTTGATGATGCACTGCTGGCGATTGGTCATAAGGCGCTGAGCCTCAACTTCCATCTGCTCATAGCATTTCAATGCTTGGGAATAATGGCCATCCAAATAGGCTTCCAAACCCTCGCAGAACATGCGAGTGCACTGCAACATCTCGACACTGTCGTTCAGTGCGAGACTCTTGAAATGGTCAAGTTCAGGTTTAATCAATTGGATATCATCCTTTTCACGCATCATATTCAACATGTTGAATATGCTTGTCACCGCCACATTCCATTCTTGAACTTTCACGGCATAGTCAAACGCCAACTTGTTGTTTTCCAAGGCCTCAGTTGACATCGCATCATCACCGTATAAATCATTGCGGCTGTCTAATATTGAAGCCAGATTGAGGTAACCGTAGGCCAGATTGTCCTCAAATCCATATTGTTTACACAATTCCAACGAGTGGTCAACGTTCTCATAAGCCTTCTGATAGTCATAATAATAGGCGGCATAGATGAATCCCAGATTATTGTATGCTTTAACAATCTGTTTCTGTTCATCTCGATTCTTTGCCTTGCCCTCACGACTAGAAACCACAGCATAGCACACCAACGCACTGTCTACCAGATGCATCATCTCACGATTCAGTTTCTTGTCATGCTCACGGCTCGACACAATAGAGTAGCACACCAGTGCACTGTCAACCATCATTCTGCCCTGCAGGAATTGCCGACCACGCTCCATCAGTTCGGGAGTGTTCAGGGTAGATAAGCGGTTGTAATCTTCTATGTCATATTCCATCTGAGCACCATGGGCAGCTGAAGCCGACAGCAGTACAACTACTGTCAACAATGCCATATATATGTGACGAGAAATCATTCCAGGGTTTCAGAACCAATGATCAGCATAATAACTACAATCAATCAAACATCAAATAATTAGGTTTCTTATGAACTGCATAAAAATGCCTGATATCATCCATTTCATTGAAATATATTGCAAAGGTAATTGATTTTATCAGAAAACAAGCCAAACGATTATAAAAAAGCAGCACCCCGTTTCACAACGAGATGCATACTGTAGGATGAATAGTATTAATATTTCCAACTTTGGAGCAAAGGTACTGCGAAAAACCTTTTACACCAAATGTTTAATGCAAAAAAATGTTATATTTGGTTAACCGTTTACGGTAGGGGTGTATCAAAACACCTCTACTGCCGTAAGTTAACCCTAAGCGCCAATCGGTTTTGAAATAATCAGCTGGATGAGGGCATTCACATCGCTGATGTTCACCTCGCCGTCACCGTTCACGTCGCCGGGGTTGTTGCCATTGCGCGAGATGATGATGTGGTCAGGAATGTTACCGTTGCCATAATAGATGGCATAGCCATAGCCTACGTATTCTGAGATGTAGGCGTCGGCGGGGTAGGTGATGGAGCAGTTGACAAAGGTGATGCCCTCACCGATGCGTTCAACACTCCCTTTGATATAGGCCTGCACATTGTCGAACGTGAGAGCGACGTTAACGCCGTTTCCATTCTCAGCAATGCCGTTGATGGTCTCCAAGTAAATGTCTTTGATGGTGAGCCGTGTACTGTAAAGAAAAATGTCGATCCAGGTG
>DAIREJ010000200.1:0-3875 GCA_036795635.1 Sodaliphilus sp. | reverse complement strand
GACTGGAACCTGAGCCGCAGCCGCTACTGGGGCACCCCGCTGCCCATCTGGCGCAACGACGACGGTGACGAGAAGTGCATCGGCAGCATCGAGGAACTCTACAACGGGATCGAGAAAGCCGTCGCTGCCGGTGTGATGACGAGCAATCCTTACAAGGACAAAGGTTTTGTCCCCGGTGACTACAGCGAGGAGAATTACAATAAGATTGATATCCACCGCCCCTATGTTGACGACATCATCTTGGTGAGCGACAGCGGCAAGCCCATGAAGCGTGAGCTCGACCTCATCGACGTGTGGTTCGACAGCGGTGCCATGCCTTATGCTCAGTTGCACTATCCGTTCGAGAACAAGGAGGCTGTGGACAATCGCACCTTCTTCCCTGCTGACTTCATTGCCGAGGGTGTGGACCAGACGCGCGGTTGGTTCTTCACGTTGCACGCCATCGCCACGATGGTGTTTGACAGCGTGGCTTACAAGAACGTCATCAGCAACGGTCTGGTGCTTGACAAGGTCGGTGCCAAGATGAGCAAGCGACTGGGCAATGCCGTTGACCCGTTCGGTGCTATCGAGACCTACGGCAGTGACCCCCTGCGCTGGTACATGATCAGCAACTCGTCGCCCTGGGATAACCTGAAGTTTGACGAGGCTGGTGTGATCGAGGTCGCCCGCAAGTTCTTCGGCACCCTGTACAACACCTATTCATTCTTCGCCCTGTATGCCAACGTTGACGGCTTTGACCCCGAGGCGCCTCAGGTGCCCATGTTAGAGCGTCCCGAGATTGACCGATGGATCATCTCGCTGTTGAATTCGCTCATTGCCCAGGTGCAGGCCGACCTTGAGGACTACGAGCCCACCAAGGCCACCCGTGCCATCGGTACCTTTGTGAACGACCACTTGAGCAACTGGTACGTACGTCTGAACCGCTCACGTTTCAGGGAGGGTAAAGAATTGACCCAAGATAAACTTGCTGCTTACCAGACGTTGCATCAGTGCCTCGTTACGGTTTCGCTGCTCATGGCACCTGTGGCACCGTTCTATAGTGACCGCCTGTACCGCGACCTCACGCACAGTGTTGACTCGGTACACCTTGCCGCCTTCCCCAAATGTGACAAGACGGTCATCGACAAGCAACTGGAAAAGCGCATGCAGGTAGCTCAGGACATCACCTCGATGGTGCACTCGCTGCGTCGCAAGCAGAACATCAAGGTGCGCCAGCCGCTGCAGGCCATTATGGTGCCCGTGCTCGACGAGAGCCAGCGCACTGATATCGAGGCTGTGGCAGACCTTATCCAAAGCGAGGTCAACGTCAAGGAAATTAAACTTGTGGGTAATGACGCCGGCATCCTTGTTAAGCGCGTGAAGCCCGATTTCAAGAAGTTGGGTCCGAAGTACGGTAAAATCATGAAGGCGCTCGCTGCCAAGATTACTGGCCTGTCGCAGCCCGAAATCGCACAGTTTGAGAAAAATGGCAAACTGGATATCGACGTTGACGGACAGGTGGCTACCGTGGAACTGGCCGACGTGGAAATCATCAGCGAGGACATTCCTGGCTGGCTCGTCGCCAATGATGGCAACCAGACTGTAGCACTCGACATCACTGTGACCGAGGAATTGCTGCAAGAGGGTATCGCCCGAGAACTGGTGAATCGCATCCAGAACTTGCGCAAGAGCAAGAGATTTGACATTACCGACCGCATTAACGTCACTATCGCTCCCGACGAGCGCACCGATGCTGCCGTGAAGGCCTTTGGCGACTACATCGCCCGTCAGGTGCTTGCCACCAGCATCAACGTGGCGCCTGTCAATGCCGACACCGCTGATGAGCTTGACATGGACGGATGGATGCTGCCGGTCAATGTGGAAAAGAACTAAACAGACAATCATAAACAATATCATATCAGTTATGGCTACCAAGCAAGATAAAGTGCGCTATAGCGATGAGGAACTGCAAGAATTCAAAGAACTCATCGAGGCTAAGATAGAACAAGCTAAGGAGAACTACGAGCGTTTGACCGATGTCATCAAGGTTGACGAGTCCAATCCCACCTTCAAGATGATTGAGGAGGGCGCCTCCACATTACAGAAGGAGGAGTCGAGCCGCCATGCCCAACGCCAGTTGGATTTCATCCGCAAATTGCAGGCTGCGCTCGTTCGCATCGAGAACAAGACCTACGGCGTGTGCCGCATTACCGGTCAGCTCATTCCCAAGGAGCGCCTGCGTGCCGTTCCTCACGCTACCTTGTCCATTGAGGGTAAGGAGATTGAGGCCCGCAACAAGAAGCAAGGTTGAACTCTGGCTCCTGACATGAGACTCTCCAACGGCAAACTCGCCACGGTGCTTATTGCACTGGTGATCGTCATCGACCAAGCTGTGAAGATTTGGGTTAAGACTCATTTCTACTACGGCGAGGAGTATGAGATTACCTCATGGTTCCGTCTATTGTTTATTGAGAATAACGGAATGGCATTCGGAATGGAGTTGGGCAGCAAACTGGTGCTCACCCTGTTCCGGATTCTTGCTTCGGGTGCCTTCATCTATTACCTGTGGAAGCTTAGTAGCCGCAACGATATTCCCAAGGGATATATCGCCTGCATTGCTCTGATTACTGCGGGTGCTCTGGGCAATGTCATTGACTGCGTTGCCTATGGCCTGATTTTCAATTCTCCTGCACCGCCCCAAGTGGCCCAGCTGTTCCCGCCCGATGGCGGCTATGCCACGCTGTTCAACGGCCGGGTAGTGGATATGCTCTATTTCCCGTTGTGCGAGTGGAACTGGCCACAGTGGATGCCCTGGATTGGCGGAAACCATTTTGTGTTCTTCCAGCCCATTTTCAATGTCGCCGATGCGGCACTCAGCGTGAGTGTCATCGTGCTGATTCTGTTCTATGCTCGTCATCTCGCTACTGTGACGACACCACAGGAGGATGTTGAAGCCGAAGAGGACATCCATGAGCCAATGTCGCCACAAGATTAACGATTCAGACTGATGCACCGCTCCACGTTCCACATATCAATATTGCTGTTCCTCGTCTTGTCCTTGCTTGCCTGTGGCAGGACTCCGCGTGGTGTGATGAGTGTGAACAAGATGGCCGACGTCATTGTGGACCTGCAACTTGCTGACGCCTACATCGAAAGTCACAGCCAAGATTTTGACTCTGACTCCAGCAAACTGGTGCTCAAGCAGTCGGTTTTCAGGAAACATGGCATTTCCCAGCAAGATTATGACTCGTCACTGGTGTGGTTTGCACACAATATGGAAGACTACTACCGCGCCTATGACAAGGCCGTCAAAAAACTCCAGAACCGATATGATAAACTCGATGTCGCTGGCAATGATGCTCCAGGCGAATTGATGGCCGAAGGTGTTCCGCTGGGCGAACCCACGCATCACGCTACACCGCGTAATTCCCGTCCCCAAATACCTGCTCATCTGAAGAAACTCAATACCGATGCCAAGGCCGACACGTTTGACCTATGGCAAGGCCGTCGCGACCATGTCCTCACCCAAGGTGCGGGTCGCGGTTTCATCACCTTTGACATACAGCCCGATGCCGGCAAACAGCGAGGTGACCGGTACCAGCTGGCTTACCGACTGGCCCGTTGCGGCAACGAGTTTAAGGTGTGCCTTGCGGTGGATTATACCGACGGCGCTACCTCGCAGATTACCCGTGGTACGAACAGCGATGGTTGGGTGATGGTCGATCTGCAAAGCGACGCTGCGCGCCAGGTGCGCCGCATCTATGGTTATGTGAGCTATGACATGAAGCCTGGTCATGTGGCCGTCGTGGACAGCCTGATGCTGCTGCGCACCCACCTGAATAAGGGGAATTATGGCTACATCAATGCTCAGCGCCTGCTGGAACGCCGTGTCAAGT
>DAIREJ010000199.1:0-3896 GCA_036795635.1 Sodaliphilus sp. | reverse complement strand
GTAATATCAATCGATAAAACCTCCAGCTCCACAAAACTAAGTCGCATTTAATGCGATTTAGTTTTTTATGGAATGACTTTTTTTGGGGTGGAAATTTTGTGGAGTGGGCGGAAAGGTGTAATTTTGTAAACTGCTTTTGATAGCAGATGGCAAAAGTTGATAGCAATAACAGATAGCATGTTTTCAATAATTGAACATATTGAATACCTGATGACGCGTCACGATTGTGTGGTTGTGCCTGGTTGGGGCGCGTTCATCGCTAATTACACGCCTGCGCGGTATGACAGTGAGCGCAAGGTGTTGGAGTGCCCGCGTCGTGCGATGGGCTTCAATGCCGAGGTGACCCACAACGATGGCTTGCTGGTGCAGTCGATCATGCGCCGCGAAGGTCTGGGCTTTGATGAGGCGATGCGCTTCATCGCTGGCAGCGTCGCCTCTTTCCGTCAGCAGTTGTCTGCCGATAACGAGGTGTCAATGGGGCGCTTGGGCTACTTCCGCCGCAACGATGGACGCTACATCGAGTTCGTGCCGTTCATCCATGCCTACAGCAATGATAGCTACTTCGGCCTTACTGACTTGGACGTCAAGTCAGTGGCGGCTCTCGAGAACGACATGGTTGCTGGCAGTCAGTCTGTCATCGGTACGGACCGCAATCCTTTCTTGCGGCGTGCTGTGCGCATCGCAGCCTCGGTGGCTGTGCTCATCGGTTTGGGCATCATGCTCACGACGCCCATCGCTGCCGACCGCCAGGGACAGGAGATGGCGAGTATGACTCCCAAGGTGACCGCTCCCCAGGCTCAACGATTGGATATAACGGTACAGGAGGGCGTCAGCGCTCAGGCTATAGAACCTGTGGCACCTGCTTCGCCCTTTGCCGGCGTGGGTTCATCTGAGGGAAAATTCTATATGGTGATTTCCACCTTGCGCAACCAGCAGGAGCTGGACGCGTTCAAGGCCAAGTATCCCGAATTGGTGCCTGACATGAAAATACTGAACTATCGCGGCATGATGTGTGTCTATGTCGCCCGCAGTGATGATTTCAACACGCTAATGAGTCTTCGCGACAAATTGCCTAAGGAGTTGCGCGACGTCTGGATTTACAGCTGATGCGGGCAGCATCAGGCAAGTGTACCGCGCTCCATTGAGCATCAGCATCCACACCTCCTCTTTCTCGACAATTTCACGCACGTCATCAGCAGCGATGACGTGCGTTTTCATTCGCTCGTCGGTGAACGTGAGCGTGATGCCACGTTCGTCGATGGCGGCGTTTTTCTCCATGATGGACCACCGTGCTTCGGGCGAGAAGCCGTAATAGAAATAGAGTAGGGCAAGCACCATGGGCAAGGCGACAAAAAGCGTCATGAGCGCCACCATGACAAAGCGCACGTCGATCCACACCGCCAGCACGGCGCACACTGCCACGGGCAGGCACATCCACAGCCAGTTGTCGTCCAGGAACATGAGGCTCAAGTGCCTCATGTAGCTGCCGGGTGAGACCATGCACTCTTTGGTGGTCATTTTTTCTGTTTTTAGTCCCTAGTCCTTAGTATTGCCTTTTACCTAAAGCCTAATACCTAAATGCCTCTCTATTAGCGTTTTTTCTTGCCCTTGTTGTAGATGGCACGGCGACGGGCGATTTCCTCATAGCCGCGTTTGTAGGCCTGCTTGTTCTTCAGCGCCAACTTTTGGCAATAGCCTGTGCCCTCGTTGTTGTAGAGTTTGGACAGGTTCAGGTATTGCTTGCCGTTGCCGCGGGTCACGGGGAACACCTCGGCCTTGCGCTGGTTGACGCGGTCGCACTGCACCGAGTGGTTGTCGGCTGTCGTACCGGTCAGCTCGGGAGCGACACCGCCTTCGCCTACCCACACGGCATAGACCTCGGCACAGGGAGGATAGCCCAGTGCGATCCACATGGTCGTGAGCAGCGGGTTCTCACCAGGGACAATGCCCTCGATGACCACGCTGGCGGTGGAGATGCGTCGCGGGATAAAGTCCTGGTCCACAATCCAGTTGTCACCGCTGCGTGTGAAGTCCTTGCCCAGCTGCGCATTGTAGAAGGTGCGTGACAGCTCCTCGGTGAACACCGCCGGGGTGATGTCCTGGGCCTCGATGTGAGGCGCGAGCATCGTTTTCTCGTTTCTCTCGCGCACATAGCCCATGCCCTTGTCTTTGGCACCGCTGTAGCTGTAGTTGGTGCGCGTGAGGATGCCCTCGGGAGCGTCTTTGAGGTCAAATTTCACATATTTGTAGTTGCCCGTCTCGAAATAGGCGCCGTTGCCTTGCGCATCGATGACGCCGAAGTTGGCCTCCACGCCCAGCGGCTTGGGCCGAGTCTTGAGCAGTTGCTCGAAGTCATCCACCGTTTTGCAGCGCTCCAGGGCATAGCGCATGAGCTCGCCCTCGCGATCCATTTCCTTGACGCCGTCGTTGCCGTTCAGGTTATAGGATGCCGTGTTCATGATAGCGAAGCCAGCCTCGTTAAATCCCATCCACGCTGCCGTGTCTTGCAGGTCACGGGCGTCGAAAAGGGCGACGAACTCCATCAGCCCGTCATGAGCCAGGATGCGCTCCACGCGGTTGTTCAGGTCATTGGTGTCGCGGTTTTTCCACATCAGCGGGCGTCCGTTAGCCGTGAGCTTGCCGCTCACGATGGCCGAAGTGCAGGCGTCGGCAGCCAGTGCAATTGTCAGTACGGCCACCAGGGCAGCCATAATTCTCTTTTTCATGCGATTGTCGTTTTTTTCTTTGCTTTGGTGCAAAGATAGTGCATCTCGGGCACAAATTAAAGTATTTATTCTTTTTTTACCACTTTCCTTAACAATCGACATCTTTCAGGCAGTGGGGATTTTTTTGAGCCACTGTCGGTAGCCGAGGACGGCCATGACGGTGTAGAAGGCGTAGAGGCAGGCGGTGAAGGGTATCTGCTTGTAGATGTAGAGGACAGTGCAGACGGCGTCCACCACGAGCCACAGTAGCCATTGCTCGGCATACTTCTGAGCCAATGCCCACAGGGCGACCATGCTGAGTGCGGTGGTGAAGCTGTCGCACAGGGGCACGCTGCTGTCGGTCCAGGTGATGAGCACCCAGTAGATGAGCGCCCACAGCGCGAGGCCGATTAGTGCCACGGGCAGCACACGGCGCATCGGGAACCGGGTGATGGGGCGCTCGGCGGCTTTACCGCCTTTGTCATGCTTGTTGCGGACCCAGCGCCACATGGCGTAGCCGTAGATAGCGGCGAGGACATAGTAAATCTCCATGCCGAAGTCGGCATACAGCCCTCGCTCCCAGTACAGGTAGCCGTGGACGATGGGCATGATGACGCTGACGAGCCACAGCCAGATGCTTGCCTTGAACTCCAGCCAAAGGTAAACGAGCCCCAACACCAAGCCTGCCATGTCAATGGCCTGGACCCAAGTGAAATCAGCAAAATATTGAAATATTGATTCCATTTTTAGTCGTTAGTCACTGATCATTAGTCGCTATTCGTCTGAATCGCCTAAAACCTAAAAGCGACATGTGCCAGCATATTGATGCCTGCCATGGGGTAGAAGCGCGGGTCGCTGTAGAGGGTATATTTGGCCTCCTTGGTGCCGCCGGGATAGAGGGCACAGGTTTGCGAGTAACCGTTGGTCTCGTACTTCTCGTCGAACAGGTTGTAGATGGTAACGCCAGCGGTGATGCTGCTGATGTGCGGCAGCTTGAAGGTGTAGGCCAGGTCCAGGTTGTTGACGAAGTAGGGATCCAGCGAGTCTTCCTTGCGCTCGAAGTTGTCGAGGTACTGGCGCGACACATACTGCGACTGCAGATAGGCCGTGAAGCCCTTGTAGTCAAACATGAGCATGCTGCCTAGGGTTACGCTGGGCGAAAAGGCGATGGTGGTGTTGCCCTTCTCGATG
>DAIREJ010000198.1:0-3936 GCA_036795635.1 Sodaliphilus sp. | reverse complement strand
ACTGCGACGTGTCGCTCACCTATCACAAGCACAGCCGCAGCCTGGTGTGCCACTATTGCGGCTATACCATCCCGTTGCCCGACCTGTGCCCCGCTTGCCAGTTGCCTGGCCTGGAAATCATAGGCTACGGCACCGAGCGTATTGAAGATGATATCGACGCCATTTTCCCCAGCGAGAAGATCTCGCGCATGGACCTAGACACCACACGCAGCAAGAACAGCTATGACCGCATTATCGACGAGTTTTCGGCCCGCCGCACTAATATCCTCGTGGGCACGCAGATGGTGACCAAAGGGCTGGATTTTGACGCCGTGAGCATCGTGGGCATCCTCAATGCCGACACGATGATCAATTTCCCCGACTTCCGCAGCCACGAGCGCGCCTTCGACATGCTGGAACAAGTGTCGGGCCGTGCGGGCCGCGCCCACAAACAGGGACAGGTCATCATCCAGACCAGCAACCCCGACCATGATGTCATCAAGTTTGTCCAAGCACACGACTATGAGGGATTTTACCAGCACGAACTGGCCGACCGCGAGAAATTCGGCTACCCCCCGTTCACCAAGGTGATTAACATCTACCTCAAGCACCGCGAGGATGCCACCGTGGGCGAGCTGGCAGTGCGCTACAGTGGCCTGCTGCGACAGGTCTTCGGCTCACGCGTGCTGGGTCCGATGGCTCCTTTTGTTGCAAGGGTGCAGAACCTCTACATCCGCCAAATCACTCTCAAGATGGAGACTGTCGCCTCAATGACCAAGGTGAAAGCCATCCTGCGCCAACTGTACGAGCAGATGCTTGCTGCCGACGCCCGCATGAAGGCCGTGCGCCTCTACTATGACGTCGATCCTGTTTAATACTTTCATCCCAAGGCCAGATTATCGTCTAAAAAACAGGTCGCATTATGGAAAAGTATCTTTAATGTGACCCATATATGATTTTTTTGCAGTAATTTTGTGCCCGATTTCAGAAAAGAACAGAATAACAACAAAATATAGCTACAAGAATGAAACTGATAGACGGAAAAAATACTGCAGCGGCCATCAAGGAAGAGATCAAGGCAGAAGTGGATCAGATGATAGCATCGGGCATGAAGCGTCCGCACCTTGCAGCCGTGCTCGTTGGGCATGACGGCGGCTCGGAGTCCTACGTAAAGAATAAAGTTATTGCGTGCGAGAAGTGCGGTTTCAAGTCCTCACTCATACGCATGGAAGAAGACTCCACCGAGGAGCAACTGCTGGACTGCATCAGACAGCTGAACGAGGATGCTGATGTGGACGGGTTCATCGTGCAACTGCCGTTGCCCAAGCACATCAACGAGCAGAAAGTCATCAACGCCATCGACTACCGCAAGGACGTTGACGGCATCCATCCGATGAACGCCGGCCGCATGGCGCTGGGACTGCCCAGCTTTATCTCAGCTACCCCGCTGGGAATCATCACCCTGCTGCAGCGATACAACATCCCCACCTCGGGCAAGAAGTGCGTGGTGCTGGGGCGCAGCAACATCGTGGGCAAACCCATGGCACAGCTCATGCTCCAGAAGAATCACGGGGACTCGACGGTGACCGTATGCCACAGTCACTCGGCAACCCTGAAGGAGGAGTGCCGCGAGGCCGACATCATCATCGCTGCCATCGGCCGTCCCGACTTCGTCACCGCCGACATGGTCAAAGAAGGCGCCGTTGTCATCGATGTGGGCACAACCCGTGTTGCCGACCCTGCTGCCAAGAACGGCTATCGCCTGAACGGTGACGTGAAATTTGACGAGGTGGCTCCCAAGTGCGAGTACATCACCCCCGTCCCCGGCGGTGTGGGTCCCATGACCATCTGCTCGCTGATGAAAAACACCCTTGCTGCCGCCAAGAAGGAAATCTATCCCGACTGAACAACAGCTAATCTAAAAACTACGAATTACGCCAATTAAAACGATTATTTCTTTCGTTAAATTGGCGTAATTCGTAGTTTTTTGGGCAATCAGCGATGTTGGTTGAATGGCGAGAAGATGCCGAACAGGTTGGCGTCAATCTTGTCGCACACCTGCTGGAATGCTTCGGGGCTGTCGCCGAACTTGACCTCGTCGCCATTGATGATGACTAGATTTCCCTTGTAGTCGGCAATCCAGTCCTCGTAGCGCTTGTTCAATCCCTCGAGGTAATCGAGGCGCATCGTCTGCTCATACTCGCGGCCTCGTTTTTGAATCTGCTGGACGAGGTTGGGAATGGTCGAACGGATGTAAATCATCAGATCGGGCATCTTCACCAACGACATCATCAGTTCAAACAGGTCCTTGTAGTTGTTGAAATCGCGGTCGCTCATGTGGCCCTGTCCGTGCAGATTGGGCGCGAAGATGCAGGCATCCTCATAGATGGTGCGGTCCTGAATGATGTTTTCGTCACTCTGCGAGATTTCGACCACTTCCTTGAAACGCTTGTTCAAGAAGTAAATCTGGAGATTGAACGACCAACGCGACATGTCGGCATAGAAATCCTCCAGATAGGGGTTGTTGTCCACCGGCTCGAAACGGGGACTCCACCCGTAGTGCTTGGCGAGCAGCTTGGTCAAAGTAGTCTTGCCGCTGCCGATGTTTCCTGCTACTGCGATATGCATATCTTTAGTTTTAAGTTGTTAGTCCTTAGTGATTAGTCCAGGGGGCCGAAGATGCCGAACATCGTCGCATCGATTTTATCGACAATGGCAGCGAAATCCTCAGGCCGTTCCTTATAATCCAGGTCATCAACATTGATGACGAGTTTGCGGCCCTGGTAAGTGTTCATGACGAAATCCTCGTAGCGCTCGTTGAGGTTAGTCAGGTACTTCAACGGCATAGTTTGCTCGTAGTCGCGCCCCCGCTTGCGGATGTTGTCCACCAGATGGGGAACGCTGGAACGCAAGTATATCATCAGGTCGGGCAGTCTGACGATAGTCATCATCTGCTCGAACAACTCCATATAGGTCTCGAAGTCGCGGTCATCCATGTTGCCCATTTCATGGTTATTGGCGGTGAAAATATAGACGCCCTCAAAAATGCTGCGGTCCTGAATGATGGTCTTGTCGCTGGCATTGATGCCCAAAATGTCCTTGAAACGCTGCTTGAGAAAGAACACCTCCAAGGCAAATGACCAACGCTTAATGTCCTTGTAGTAGTCGCTCAGATAAGGGTTATCCACGACCGGCTCCATGAAGGGTTCCCACCCGTAATGCTTTGCAAGCATCTGGGCCAGTGTGGATTTACCGCTACCGATATTTCCTGCTATAACGATGTGCACGGGTCTGACGTTAATGATGGGTTGTTTTACAAACCACAAAGATAAACTTTTTCTGCATCCCGTCAAGCGCCCATGACATGAAAGTTATTAACAAGCAAGAAAGTACTGAAAATAATTCCGCAAAAACACCTTTTATTCTGGAAAATATGCGTACTTTTGCACCTTGAAATGAGACCATAGCATGAAACAGAACTGGAGACCTGGAACCATGATATACCCGCTGCCCGCACTGCTGGTGAGTTGCGGTGCATCGCCCGAAGAATACAATGTCCTGACGGCGGCATGGACAGGTACCATCTGCAGTGATCCCGCATTGTGTTATGTGTCTATCAGGCCCGAACGGCACAGCCACAGCATCATTGAACGCAACATGGCGTTCACACTCAACTTGACCAACCGCGCGTTGGCTCGCGCCACCGACTGGTGCGGAGTGCGTTCGGGGCACGACTATGACAAGTGGCAAGAGATGCATCTCACGCCCGTCAAGGGCGAGACCGTCGCCGCGCCTTATATCCAGGAGGCGCCTGTGAGCATCGAGTGCCGCGTATGCGACATCATGCGACTTGGCACTCATGACATGTTCATCGGCGAGGTGATGAACGTCATTGCCGATGACCGCTACATCGACCCCGAAACGGGCGCTCTCGACCTCAAGGCGGCCGACCTGATT
>DAIREJ010000197.1:2824-3940 GCA_036795635.1 Sodaliphilus sp. | reverse complement strand
ATGCGAATAACTGTTGTTATGGTCCAGGAACGTCTCCTTAATGAGCTTTATGTCCACATCTGGATTCACGTCCTGAATCCATTTTGTAGCAAGAGTCTCAGACCATTTCAAGGCATCACCACACGCCGTCAAGAAAGTGGGATTAAGTTTCCCAATGATACATTGCCACAAACCCAGCGAGGCCGGGTTGCGTTGTACCTCTACAACAGCCCTGTTGAACTCATCAATGACAGCCTGGCAGGCTACACCTCCCCTTTGAGGGTCGATGGGGCCTAACGATGATTGGTTGCCCATGATGATTTCTTTGCATGACATCGCGATCATCGTGCCTGCAGACATGCTGATTTGAGGCACAATCGCGCGAATGTCATTGTTGAACATCGTCTTCAAATAGGTGACGATGCTTTCAGTTGCAGCGATATCACCACCTGGCGTGTGCAGAATCAAATCTAATCCTTTAGTGCGATCCAGCTGATGAACCGCATTCATGAACGCATTCTTATCGTTGTCGTTGATGTCAATATTCGGGGCCTGGTTATATTTCAACCAACCGGAATAGTAGGTAATGACATTCCTTCCGGTGATTTCTGAGACTTGCTTCAAATACTCATGGCGCAATTCGCTCAATTTAACTAACGGCTCCTTATGGGCATTGACCTGATCTAAAATATCACTCCAGCCTGGCATTATTTGACGCTTAAAATTTGTTCTACGTTTGAATAGGTATGAACCTCATATTTTGAGTGATCATACAAAGAAAACAACTCAAAAGGGTGGTACACATCAGTGGAAACACCCTCGTCTAGAGGATTTATACCCATGAACTGGCAGAAACGGTCACTCAATGAGGGTTCCCGATCATCTGCCACTGGCGCATAGTTCTTATTCGTGTTATTCGTGTCCACTACTAAATCAGTTATCCTGTTAATGAAAGGTATTTTGGTGCTGCAAAGATAATGCCATCATTCTAAATATTAAAATTAATACTGCCAAATTTACTGAAATAGAGTAAAATTACACTCTCATAGTATATTCACAACTGACATGACAATCACAAAAAAGAGGCGTCCCCGTGATGAGCACGCCCCGACTGGGAAATCCGCTCGAAACAGATAC
>DAIREJ010000197.1:0-2814 GCA_036795635.1 Sodaliphilus sp. | reverse complement strand
TTGATATGTTGTATCTATTTATTAATGAAAAATTACTTTAATCGTGTAATAATATTATTTGAGGTAACAAAAAAATGAGGGCGCGCTGGTGATGAGCACGCCCCGACTGGGTAATCCGCTCGAAACAGATACCTTATTACTTCAACTCAACAGTGATCGCCTTGCCGCAATGAGGACACACAAGCGGGGAGGCATTCATGCTTGACGGGTCTTCTGGAGAATCGTCGAGGAGCGTCCATGCCGGTACATCAATTGCTGATGCAATGCGCTGCAATGTGGCTGTACTCACACTGTCGCGGTTAATGGTCTGTTTAATACTCTGCTCTGACAATCCCATCCTGGATGCCAGCTCAGCATAAGTCACCCCCTTGGATTTCAGTATATGTTTGATTCTTTCCATGTTTCTTATTTTTATCGCAAATATACGTTAATTTCCTTTTCGTATAGATTTTTATATACTAATTAATGTTAAAGCGGTAACTTTTTTATACCATAATGTTTGCAAGGTATAAATTTATATATACCTTTGCAGTGCTTCAACCATCAAGTGTCGCATTTGCGCCAATTTATTTTTCATGGAAGGGTAGCTTTAGCCCAGTTCCGTTGCTACGAAAAAGCCGCAACCTGGTTACAGGAAGCGGCTTTTTTGTCGGGGTATGTGTGGGACTAAGCCTCGTAGCGGCTCTGCTCGATCCACACGATGGCGTGCTCGCCCTCGGCGGCCTTCTTGAAGGCCTTCAGCGTCAGCAGCGAGCCCTCGCTGCCGGTCCACGTCTTGCCCTCCTTCAGCAGGATACCGGCGGCAGCGGACACTGTCGGAGAGGTGCCGCCACAGCCCACCAGGGTGACAACGGCGCCATGCACGCCGTCGGTGATGCCGGCAATCACAGCCTCACCGCTGCTCAGCTGGTAACGGCCGTCGCCGCCATAGGTGACGCTCGTCGAGCCGCCGGTGACGGTGGCTACAGGCTCACTCAGGGGAACAGTGCCCTCATAGATGGCAATGTCGTCGCCCTTCATCGCCTGGGTCAGCGTCATCTCGTTCATGTTCTGCTCGTTGTTGCCCGTGTAGGACGACGTCAAGCGCATCGGGTTACAGGGCGAACCCAGCATGTCCGTGGCCTTGCCGCTGCAGTAACGCACAAAGGCGATGCAGTTCCTGCCCAACCAGTTGGTCTTGAACTCGCGCACCTCGCGCTCGTTGCCCGGGTGGTTGAACTTCAGCGACGGGGTGTAACCCTCAGCGTCGGGGTCGCCCTCGCTCGCGCTGGTCAGTTCCACAGTGCCGGGAGTCATGTAGATCTCGATGCCATAGGCACCGGGCTTCAGCACTACGTCTTCCTCCACAACCACGCCGGCCTCGTTGCGGTTGGGGAAATACGCGATGTCATCAATGTCAATCAGCACCACGCTGTCGCGAGGGTTCAGACCCTTGCCGGGAGCGCCGCTAGGGCGCTTAACATCAGCTTTGATATACATAATCTGATAATTTTAATCATTAAACGTTAAACATTAACCAAGTTGCTGGGGCGGTAAGTCCGCCCCGGCAGCTTTATCAGGTTAGCCGCGGGCAACCTCGTAGAACTTGTTGTCGTCGGCCTTCACGAGCTTGATCCAGTGACCCTCGCTCAGCGTCATCGCTGCGGTCAGTACGAAATTGCCGCTGTTGGCGATGGTCGAAGCGTTGGTCAAGCCGTTACCGTAGATGGTGTAAACCACACCCTTCACCGCATCGTCCAGGGCGGTGATCGCCGTGGTCTGGGTGTTGGCGTTGGTCACGAAGGTGTCAGCACCGTCAACGCTCGGTGTCGTGTCGTTGGCGTCAAACTGGAACGCGTCGCTCGATGACGTGCCGCGCTCGATCTCGATGAAATTGCCATCCGAGCGCTTCATCAGCTTGATCCAGTCGCCCTCGCTGGGATTCCAGGCAGCGCTCAACAGCGAGAACTTGCCGCTCTTGGCGATGGTCACGCCGGCAGCGGTGCTGCCGCACTTCAGCGTGATGACCTTGCCCACCTGCGCGTTCTCGATGTCGGTGATGGCCAGCGTCGAGCTGTTGGCAACAGTCTGGATGCTCGTGTGAAGCGTCGCGTTGGGCTGCTTGTCGGGCTCAGCCTGTACAAAGTAGCTCTCGGGACGGTCATACTCGTTACACCAGATCAGCTGGCGCGAGCCGTCCATCTGGCTCTTGTCGGTGTACTTGAAGCCCACGGCACGCGCCCAGATCGACTCCTTCCAGTTGCTCCATACCTTGAGGGTCCAGTCCTGCTGCTCCAGCGAGAAGCGGGTCATCTCGCCGCTCAGGTGCTCAAAGCAGTGGATGTTGCCGTCCAGCGTCCAGATCAGGCGCTGGTGGTTGTCAGCGTTGGGAACCGACACGATGCGCACGCTCGGATACTCCTTCACGTACATGATGTCGGCCGTGTAGTCCTGGTTGGTGCCGTAGTGGGCCTCGTTGTACTTGTGATACCACACGATCATGTGGCTCGGCATGTACAGGCGCAGGTTGCCGCTGTCGCGAACCACGGCGGGAATCTGGCTCGTCATCTGGTAGATCTTCTCGCCGATGTTGCCCACGTTCAGCTCGCCGCCCACGAAGGGCTTGATCTGATACACGGTATTGCCGTTGTTCACGTCAACAAAGCCGTCAACCTTCTTGCGGATGAACTCATACAGGCCATCAGCGGCCTCCATGGCGCGACCGGGAGTGTTCAGGTCGGGATCCTTGCGCACACCGTTGATGCGGCGCTGCTCACGCTCGTTGTGAAGCTTCTTCGACGTCTCGGCAAGCAGGTACTCGATGAACGACCACTT
>DAIREJ010000196.1:3737-3940 GCA_036795635.1 Sodaliphilus sp. | reverse complement strand
ACCTCGACAAGTGCATCAACGCCTTCATCAAGATCGGCAAGCAGATGGGAATCATTAAGTGAGGCTTTAGGTTTTAGGTTTTAGGCTTTTAGGCTTTAGGTGCCAACTAAGGGCTAAGGACCAAGGACTAAAAACTAAGGACTAGAAATACTAGCAATCATTATAACACCCAGAAAAAACCTCACGTTGACGGTCGCAGGTGC
>DAIREJ010000196.1:2582-3727 GCA_036795635.1 Sodaliphilus sp. | reverse complement strand
GTTAACGTTGTAAATTAGTTAGAAGTTAGGAGTTAGAAGTTAGGAGTTAGGAGTTAGGAGTTGGCATCCGCTAACTTAAGACTAAAAACTAAAACAACAACAATAAATACAATAATGACAATTTGATTCAACAACATAATGCAATATTGAATTGTATTTGTTGTACTTATTGTTTTCCTTTTGATAATGAGAGACTAACAATCATTATAACACCCAGAAAAAACCTCACGTTGACGGTCGCAGGTGCATTCACCAGCGGCCGTCTTTTTTTGCTGCCACTCAACTATAACAATATAGCAACAATAGTATCGATAGCAACTATAGACTATATCATATCATTCATTACAGGTGGGATTTCTCGTCGTTGCCGGCGCCGGTGACGGTGGAGCTGAAGTAAACGAAACGGGGTTTTGGCAGTCTAATGGGTAGAAAGGAGACGGAACGATGAAAACGAGCGTAAATAACACTACTAGCCGATTAATCCTGGCTCCCGTGGCTTTACTGGTCATGGTGGTGGTGTGGCTGCTTGCCGGATGGGAGCTGGGCCTTGGTGCCGCCTGGCTGGTCGTTTACCTATCTCCTGAACTGATGATGATTTTCTCGAAGCGTTGGCGGGTGCTGAAGGCCAAGGCCGACCGCGAGGAGGAAGAATACCGGCGCGAATTGCTTGAGGAAACTGAGCGGAAATACAAGAATGTACCGATGGATGATGACGAGCATGTTCCCATTCTTCCTGTTGATGATCCAAGAATATGGGATCGTGATTTTAAGAGTCTTTTTAATTAATATATGAAGCCGCCCGCTGTGGGTGGTTTTTTAGTCCTTTCAGTATTGGGTTGCATCCAATACTTTTGCCATAAAAAAGTGATTTTATGGCAAAAAGTAAATTATCCCCTGATTATATTGAGTGGGTGCTGAAGCTGAATGCGGACCAGGCGTCGCGGGAGATGCACAAGCTGAACGAGGAGAACAAGGAGCTGTCTCGCCAGCAGAACGCGGCTCGCCAAGCGATGGCGAAGCTGGCTGCTGAGGGGAAGAAGGACTCGAAGGAGTGGCAGAACCTGAGCAAGTCGGTAAAGGAATTCGGTGGTCAGACCGCCGTCGAGTAACGAGGCGAAAACGTCGCTCACGACATCGCGCGCCTC
>DAIREJ010000196.1:0-2572 GCA_036795635.1 Sodaliphilus sp. | reverse complement strand
AGCAGCGACACCGCCAGGTGGAACATTGCCGCGTAGTGCGTCTTGAACAGTATTTCCAATTCACTTTTTGTCATAGTCGTGGATGAATTACACTTGATAGACGTTTCAGACCAAGGAAATGTAAACCCGTTTCGACTGATTTTTACACAAAGGTAGGTGAAAAACATCGAATTCTATGTATTTTTGCAGCATGAAAGGATTTTGGGAATTGTTGAGGCGGTTTGTGCCGCCCTACAAGAAATATATCGCGTTGAACATTTTGTTCAACTTGCTGGCTGCGTTCCTGACGCTGTTCTCGTTCGCACTCATCATCCCCATCCTGGAAATGCTGTTCGGGATGAACACCAACCACTATGAGTTCATGGCATTGGGTTCAGGCAGCCTTCAGGACGTGGTGGTGAACGACTTCTACTACTATGTGCAGTGCATCATCGAGCGCTACGGGCAATCGACGGCACTGGCTTGCATCGCTGCGGCATTGGTATTCATGACTGGCTTGAAGACGGGCAGCAGCTACCTGAGCTTCTTCTACATGATCCCGATACGCACAGGAGTGGTGCGCGACATCCGCAACCAGATTTACAGAAAGATGCTGTCGCTGCCGCTCGCATTTTTCTCGGACGAGCGCAAGGGCGACGTGATGGCTCGCATGAGTGGTGACGTGACCGAGGTCGAGAACTCCATCATGACCTCGCTGGACATGCTGTTCAAGAACCCTATCATGATTCTCGCCTGCCTAGTGATGATGATTATCATCAGTTGGCAGCTGACGCTCTTTGTGCTGGTGCTGCTGCCCATCGCCGGATGGATCATGGGTAGCGTGGGAAAACGCCTGAAACGCATTTCGCTCGAGGGGCAGAACCAGTGGGGTGTGCTGCTGAGCAACATCGAGGAGACCATTGGCGGACTGCGCATCGCCACCCGCCTGAGTCGCCGCTACGAGTTGGCCCACCCCATGAGCGAGTTTCTGGGCACCTTGACAATCGCCATCGTGTTGTGGTTCGGCGGCTCACTCATCCTGAACGGACACAGCAGCATCACGGCACCCAAGTTCATCTATTACATGGTGATCTTCTACAACATCATCAATCCCGCCAAAGACTTGTCAAAAGCCACCTATAATATCCAGCGCGGTATGGCATCGATGGTGCGCATCGACAAAATCCTCACCGCCGACAACCCGATTAAGAATCCCGAACAACCCGTATCCCTAACCAGCATGCAGGAGGGCATCCAGTATAAGGACGTGCGTTTCCGCTATGGTGACGCGTGGGTCATTGACGGAGTGTCGCTCGACATCAAACGGGGACAGACCGTCGCCCTCGTGGGCCAGAGCGGCAGTGGCAAGACCACGATGGCCGACCTGCTGCCGCGCTTCTATGACGTGCAGGAGGGCAGTATCAGCATCGATGGCACCGACATCCGCCAGTTCAACATCACTGACCTGCGCAGCCTGATGGGTAACGTCAACCAGGAGGCGATTCTGTTCAACGACTCGTTCTACAACAACATCACCTTCGGTGTAGAGAGTGCCACACTTGAGCAAGTCGAGGAGGCTGCCCGCATCGCTAACGCCTATGACTTCATCATGGCCAGCGAACAGGGCTTTGACACCAACATCGGCGACCGCGGCTGCAAGCTGTCGGGTGGACAGCGCCAGCGCATCAGCATCGCCCGCGCCATCTTGAAGAATCCTCCCATCCTCATCCTGGATGAGGCCACCAGTGCCCTTGACACCGAGAGTGAACACCTGGTGCAGGACGCTCTGGACAAGCTCATGCGCAACCGAACCACACTGGTCATCGCCCACCGCCTGAGCACCATCAAGAATGCCGACCTGATCTGCGTGATGCAGGACGGCCGCATCATCGAACGCGGCACCCATGACGAGCTCATCGCTCAAGATGGTGCCTACAAGCATCTGGTGGATATGCAGACTTTTTAGAGTTAGAAGTTAGGAGTTAGGAGTGATTTTTTTGGGAGGGGAAAGAAAAATTGATTTTTTGTGTAGTTTTTTAGACGGCTTGTGCGTCTAAAGGGCAGAATTATTGATATCATGCAAGTTAACGAAGCTGAATTTGCGCGCATCATCCGTGAGAACAAGGGCACCATCTATACCGTGTGCTACATGTTCTCGAAGGACAAGGAGGAGGTCGATGACCTCTTCCAGGAGGCTCTTATCAAATTGTGGCAAGGGCTCGAATCCTTCAGCGGCAAGAGTGACTTGAAGACATGGATCTACAAGGTGACCTTGAACTCCTGTATCTCCATCGACCGCAAGAAGAAAATCCGCAAGACCGAGCCACTGATGGAGGGCATCAACCTGTTTGACAAGAACGATGCCGACAACAAGCAGACCGACATGCTGCACGCCCGCATCCAGCGGTTGCAACCCTTTGACCGAGCCATCGTGCTGCTGTGGCTCGAGAACATGAGCTATGAAGAGATTGCCCAAATCGTGGGCATCAATGTGAAAAACGTGTCGGTGCGCCTCTACCGCATCAAGGAACAACTCAAACAGATGAACTAAAAAAACTGCACAACAATATGGAAGACAACATCAACAATATCA
>DAIREJ010000195.1:0-3941 GCA_036795635.1 Sodaliphilus sp. | reverse complement strand
CAATCTTGTGCAGGATGTCCTTGGCCTTGTTCGAGAACAGGATCTGCGAAGCCTCCACAGCGTTCTCATACTCCTCGGCACTGTGCACCATGGTAGTGATTTCCTTGGCCAGACGCTTCTGCAAGGGGCGCAGACCGGGATCGGCGTCCTGCTGGGCTGTCAGCTCGGCAATCTCTTCCTGCGACAGATTGGTGAAGATCTTAATGTATTTCTTGGCATCCTCGTCGCTCACGTTGATCCAGAACTGGTAGAACTTGTAGGGCGAGGTGCGCTTGGGGTCGAGCCAAACGTTGCCGCTCTCGGTCTTGCCGAACTTGCCGCCATCGGCCTTGGTGATCAACGGGCAGGTGATGGCATAGGCCTCGCCACCGGCCATGCGGCGGATGAGTTCGGTACCCGTGGTGATGTTGCCCCACTGGTCACTGCCGCCCATCTGCAGCTTGCAGCCCTCGGTCTCATAGAGGTGCAGGAAGTCATAGCCCTGCAGCAGCTGATAGGAGAACTCGGTGAACGACATACCGTGGTCGGCATTGGCTGCCAGGCGCTTCTTCACGCTGTCCTTAGCCATCATGTAGTTGACGGTGATGTGCTTGCCAATGTCGCGGATGAAGCTCAAGAATGAGAATTCCTTCATCCAGTCATAGTTGTTCACCACGATGGCATGGTTGGGAGCATCGCTGTCAAAGTCCAGGAACTTGGCCAGCTGCTGGCGGATACACTCCTGATTGTGACGCAGTGTCTCCTCGTCGATGAGCTTGCGCTCCTGCGACTTCATCGAGGGGTCGCCGATCATGCCCGTCGCGCCGCCAATCAAGGCGATGGGACGATGTCCCGCACGCTGCAGATGCTTGAGCATCATCACGCCCACCAAGTGTCCGATGTGCAGCGAGTCGGCTGTCGGGTCGATGCCCACATAGCCGCTTGTCATTTCCTTGTTGAGTTGCTCCTCGGTGCCAGGCATGATGTCGTTGATCATGCCACGCCATTTCAGTTCTTCTACAAAATTCATCGTTATCGTATCTATTTTAGTTGATTATCTTTATTGAGCGGCAAAGGTACAACAAATTTGCCAACCACAGTGCATTTCATCAAAATAACACGGTTTTTGTCAGCCGAAGGTGCGCTTGAGCCAGATGCTCATGAAGCGGTCATATATCATGTACCCCTTCGGCGTGCGATACACAATTTCCTTGTCCAGCAAGCTGCGTAACGCAGATTGGACGATGCTCGGTGACAGCATGTTGTGCTGTCGGATGAACCTCCCCCCCATGGGCTCACTTACAACCCCCTCACTGGCGATGGCTTTGAGCAGGTTGAACTGGTTAGACGACAGGAACTGCGCCAAACTCTCATATTGAGGAGACTTGGTTTCCACCAGACTGACCGTCTCGCGGTTGACCTCGGCCATTGAACGGACATACTGGTAATTGTCATACAGGCGGTTCAACACATTCTGGATATACCACGTGTGACCGTCAAACATGTCATACAACCCCATGAACGTGTCATGGTCCAGGCTGCCGCGTTTTTTCTCAAAAAAAACGTTGGCAAAACTGTAATATACCTCCTTATCCAGCGGCTGCAGGTCCATCATCTCGGTGCTCTGAAAGAACGGTCGTTTGGGCGAACCGAACATCTCGGTCATCAAGTGGAACTTGCTGCCTGCAAAGATGAAATGAACACCCGCTGCAAACTGGATATGTGAACGCAACAAGGCTTCGGTGCCATCCTCAGGGTAGTTGGCTATCTGCTGGAATTCGTCGATAGCGATGTAGATGTCATGTCTGCTGCTACTCAGCAATTCAAATATCTGCTGGATGGTAAGCTGGGCACGCGACGGTTCGACTGTAATCGCCATCTTGGGCATGCCGGTGAAGGGATCGCTTGAGAAAACAGGGCGCAGACTTCCCAAGAGCGAGGTCGCCTTCTGGAGAAAGCTTTTCTCGCGACGAGCAAAGCCATTAATGACCGCCGAGCCGAACATTTCGGTAAAATCACGCAGATTTTTAGTAGCAAAAATGTCAATATAAAGACAAATAGCATTCTTATCTTGATGCTCAATCTGGTAAAAAACATGCTTAATAAGACCCGTTTTTCCTATTCTACGTGGAGCGACAAGGGTAATATTGCGACCATTTTGGAAGTGATTCAGCATCGTTTCAGCCTCCATCTTGCGGTCACAAAAATACTCTGGACTGATGTATCCCTGATTAACAAAGGGATTTTTGAGTTTTATCGGCTTCTTTTTTGCCATGTGGTTATTATCTAAAATTCATTATTAAATTTTGATAATGCAAAGTACATAATAAAATTTTAATTACGCAAGAAAAATAATGATTTTTTCTATAAAAACCGAAATTAATGCAAATACCCAGGCCTTCAATGCCGCAAAAATGTTATCTTTGCAAGTTGGAATTAATACACGTCACAAAATGGCACAGGACCCAATGAACACGCCAATGATGAAGCAGTTTGTCGAGATGAAATCCAAGCATCCCGACGCGATACTTCTGTTCCGTGTGGGGGACTTCTATGAGACCTACCTGCAGGACGCGATCACGGCGAGTGAGATTCTGGGCATCACGCTAACGCGGCGCAGCAACGGCGCTGCGGCAGCGACTGAGATGGCGGGTTTCCCCCACCATGCGCTGGACACCTACCTGCCCAAGCTCGTGCGTGCCGGCAAGCGTGTCGCCATCTGTGACCAACTGGAGGATCCCAAACTGACCAAAAAACTCGTCAAGCGCGGCATTACCGAACTGGTAACGCCTGGCGTGGTTGTGGGCGGCACGATGCTCGACCGCAAGGAAAACAATTTCTTGGCTGCGGTACATTTCGGCAAGAAGACGCTGGGTGTATCATTCCTTGACATCAGCACAGGCGAGTTCCTTACCGCCGAGGGCAATGAAGAGTATGTGGACAAGCTGCTGGTCAATTTCTCGCCCAAGGAGGTGCTCATTGAGCGCAGCAATCGCCAGCGTTTCACAGCGACTTTCTCGTCGCGCTACCTGACGTTTGAGCTGGAAGACTGGGTTTTTACCCTTGAGTCGGCCAACGATCGCTTGCTCAAGCATTTTGAGACGAAAAACCTTAAGGGTTTTGGCATCTCGAGCATGGACAATGCCATTATTGCCAGCGGTGCCATCCTTCATTACCTAGATATCACGCAGCATACCCAAATAGGCCATATCACCACGCTGGCTCGCATCGAGGCAGAACGCTACGTACGCCTGGACAAATTCACCATCCGCAACCTGGAGCTGGTAGCGCCCATGAACGACGACGGCAAGTCGCTGCTCGACGTCATTGACCGCACCATCTCGCCGATGGGAGGCCGCATGATGCGCCGTTGGGTGCTGTTCCCCCTGCAGGATGTCAAAGCCATCAACCGCCGCCTTGACGTGGTGGAACACTTCATGCGTGACCCCGAGGGACGTGAATTGATCAAGGAACGGCTGGAACTCATCGGTGACTTGGAACGACTGACGTCCAAGGCAGCCGTGGGGCGCATCACGCCCCGTGAACTGGTCCAACTTAAGAACGCCTTGCAGGCCATCGAGCCCATCAAGCAATACTGCCAACAATCATCGTGCGAGGTGCTGCAGGTGCTGGGTGAGCAGTTGAACCTGTGCGCATTGATTCGCGACCGCATCGACCGCGAAATCAATCCTGACGCCCCCAACCAGACCAACCGCGGGAACATCATCTGCCGCGGCGTGGATGCTCAACTCGACGAACTGCGCGACATCTCAAGCAGCGGCAAGGACTATTTGGTGGCAATGCAACGCACGCTGAGCGACCAAACCGGCATCCCGAGCCTGAAGATTGCCTACAATAACGTGTTCGGCTACTACATCGAAGTGCGCAATACCCACAAGGACAAGGTGCCCGAGGAGTGGATCCGCAAGCAGACGCTGGTCAACGCCGAGCGCTATGTGACG
>DAIREJ010000194.1:2551-3951 GCA_036795635.1 Sodaliphilus sp. | reverse complement strand
GGACGGCGTAGGTAACCGCCCCCTAAGAGGGAGTCACTGGTAAAACAGCGACTCCCTCGTTTTTTGTCATCATTACGTAATACCCGATTATCCCGTTTCCCTCGTGTTTTTTGAACAAAAAAAGAAAAATTTCCTTAAAGGCTTGGGCACTCAAAAAAATAGTTATAACTTTGTTGATTGATTAAAAACGATGAGACGGCTGTTGATCATATTGACATTTGTCTTGACGCTGGGGCTGCAAAACACGGCTCTGGGCGAGGTGCAATGGCGTGAAACCAACCGTGAGGCCCAGGGTAAGATTTGGAATGACCCTCGCACCAGCGACGGCATTGAAATCTATGGTAGCAATGGCACCATTACCATTGTCACGCCCAAGCGCATTACCGTGCGTGTATATACCATTCTAGGACAGGTAGTATCTCAAGCAACTTTACCACCAGGAACCAGCGAATTGAGGATCGGCTCTCGTGGAATTTATCTGGTAAGGATTGGAAACATCACGCAGAAGGTGGCAATATAAACCGTCCATACATCGTTTTCAATGAGAATATGACTAAAACCATTTAATAACCTTAACTAAACTGAGTATGACTAATTTAGAGAACATTGATTGGGCACATCTGCCCTTCGGTTACATGAAGACTGACTACAACGTTCGCTGCACTTACAAGGACGGCAAATGGGGTGAGATTGAAGTCACCCAGGATGAGTCTGTGACCTTGCACATGGCGGCCAGTTGTCTGCACTATGGTCAGGAGATTTTTGAGGGTTTGAAGGCTTTCCGTGGTCAGGACGGCAAGATTCGTCTGTTCCGCCCCGACGAGAATGCCAAGCGCTTGCAGAATAGTGCCATGGGTATCAAGATGCAGCCGCTTCCCGAGGATATCTTCCTGGAGATGTGCAAGAAGGTCGTTAAGCTCAACGAGCGTTTCATCCCGCCCTATGGCAGCGGCAGCTCATTGTATCTGCGTCCCGTAGAGATCGGTATCTCGCCCCGCGTTGGTGTGAGCCCCGCCGATGAATATATGGTGATCATTTTCGTCACTCCCGTTGGCCCGTACTTCAAGGAGGGCTTCCAGTGCACCAAGGTCGCTGTCTATCGCGAGTATGACCGTGCCGCTCCCTGCGGTACCGGCCGTTGGAAAGTAGGTGGTAACTATGCTGCCGGTATGGGTGCTACTGCTCGTGCCAAGGAAGCTGGCTTCAGTGCTGCTCTGTTCCTGGATCCCAAGGAGAAGAAGTATCTTGACGAGTGCGGTCCTGCCAACTTCTTTATCGTCAAGGGCAACTCTTACATCACCCCGAAGTCGGGTTCCATCCTGCCCTCAATCACTAACATGAGCTTGCAGCAAATCGCTCGTGACCTGGGTATGGAAGTTGAGGCTCGTCCCGTACCCCTT
>DAIREJ010000194.1:276-2541 GCA_036795635.1 Sodaliphilus sp. | reverse complement strand
ATTCCTCTTGAGGAGCTTGCCGAGGCCGATGAGGCTGCTGAGTGCGGCACCGCTGCCGTTACTGCTCCCATCAGCGAGGTAGTTGATATGGACAAGGATGTTCACTATGTTATCAGGAAAGATGGCTCTGTCGGTCCCAAGGTGACTGCTCTGTATAACCGCCTGCGTGCCATCCAGATGGGTGACTATCCTGACGAGCACGGCTGGGTTGTCTTTGTGGACTAATCCCCATGACTGATGCTGGATTGCCTATCCATTATTGAACGATACTACACACCCGGTAACGATGATTACCGGGTGTTAGTTTCTCATAGCCGTCAGGTCGCTGACCTGGCAGTCGCTTTGAGTCAGCGACTCATTGACCGGGGCGTACCTCTCGACATCGAGTTTGTAGAGGAAGCGGCTATGCTTCACGACATAGGCATGTGCCGGACTGATGCTCCTGGCATCCACTGTCATGGCACAGAGCCTTACATCCTGCACGGCATCATCGGGCGTAGCATGCTAGACGGCCTGGGCCTGTTCCGTCATGGACGCGTCTGCGAACGTCACACGGGTACAGGGCTGACGGCCGATGAGATCATTGCCGAAGGCTTGCCCATCGTCCCACCTCGTGACCTGTTGCCCGAGAGTCTGGAGGAGAAGCTTATCTGCTATGCCGACAAGTTCTTCTCCAAGAGCCGTCCCGAGGAGCCGCCCAAGACGATTGAACGTGCACGGCAGTCGCTCGCCAAGTTCGGCGGTGCCACACTTGCCCGTTTCGATGCCCTGATTGACCTCTTTGGTGATCCTGCCACCTTATAAGAGATGGTAGCTGTATAAAAAGCAAAACACCGTCGCACTCTCGCAGTGCGGCGGTGTTCTTGAAAGTTTCTTTCTCGTCGTTGAGGATTACTTGCGGATACCGAGTTCCTTCTTGGCGATGAGAGCGCGGTAGCGGTTGATGTCTTTGCGCATCAGGTAATCGAGCAATTTGCGACGCTTACCAACGAGCATCTTCAACGAACGCTGAGTCGTATGATCCTTCTTGTTGACCTTCAAGTGCTCGGTCAAGTGGGCAATACGGTATGAGAATAATGCTATCTGGGCCTCGGGAGAACCAGTGTCAGTATTGCTTTTGCCGTAAGTGCCAAAGATCTCTTTCTTCTTCTCTGAATCTAAGTACATTACAATAAGTTTTTAAAAATATTTCGTAAAAGCGGTGCAAAGATACAACGATTTTTTGAATTAGCGATACAAAAACCGTCTTTTTTTGTTTCCTTTTCGCTTTTATCTCACACTTTATCTCACCTCCTGGCCTTGAAGGAAGGTCCTCGCGATGATGGGCGTGGTGTAGGAGTAGGGGATAAAGTCAACCGACGGGATGGGCTCGGTGATGAAGAAGTTAGCGACCTTGCCCTTGGCGATGCTGCCGTAGCTTCTGCTCAAATTCATTGCTGCTGCAGTGTTGATGGTAGCGGCGTTGATGGCCTCGGCGGGCAGCAGGCGCATCTTGATGCATGCCAAGGAAACCACAAACTTCATGTCACCGCTGGGAGTTGAACCGGGGTTGTAGTCACTGGCGATGGCTACAGGGAGTCCTGCTTCAATCATCTTGCGGGCGGGAGCGAAGGGCATGTTCAGGAAGAACGAAGTGCCGGGAAGCCCCGTGGGGATGGTATTGGTACCCTTGAGCATCTCGATGTCCTCATCGGTCATACTCTCGAGATGATCTACCGAAACGGCTTTGCGTTTTACGCCCACTTCGACACCGCCTGATGGTGCCAACTCCTGAACGTGGATCTTGGGCCTCATGCCCCACTTGGCACCTGCCTCAAGGATGCGCAAGGTCTCATCGGGGGTGAAGAACCCCTCATCGCAGAAGACGTCGATAAAGTCGGCCAACTTTTGCCCGCCGACCTCGGGAATCATCTCATGAATGAGCATATCAACATACTCGCCTTGTCGACCCGTGTATTCACGGCCGACGGCATGGGCACCCAGGAAGGTGCTTACCACCTTGATGGGTGAGGTCTCGCTGATGCGGCGGATGACGCGCAGCATCTTTAGTTCGTCCTTGGTGTTGAGGCCGTAGCCGCTCTTGATTTCGACGGCACCGGTACCCTTGGCGATGATTTCATTCACACGGTGCATGGCCTGCCTGTAAAGTTCATCCTCGTCCATTTCGTGCAGACGGTCGGCCGAATTGAGGATGCCGCCCCCACGGCGGGCAATTTCGGCATAGGAGAGGCCGCGGATCTTGTCCACGAACTCGCCCTCACGGCT
>DAIREJ010000194.1:0-266 GCA_036795635.1 Sodaliphilus sp. | reverse complement strand
ACACGATGTGAGTGTGGCTGTCACACCACGAGGGCAGCACAGTGCCACCCTGGGCGTCAATCACCTCCCAATCGCTCTCGGGAGTGGGCACATTCGCCATCTCGCCCCAAGAGTCGAATCGGTCGCCGTCAACGAGCAGCCAAGCGTCCTTGACGCAATTCAGCGTTGCCATTTCGCTGCCGCGCAGGCATGGCTTCTTGTCGAAGTCCACGCCTGCCAGACAAGCGATATTCTTAATCAATCTTTTCATTCTGCAAGAACTCTAC
>DAIREJ010000193.1:0-3963 GCA_036795635.1 Sodaliphilus sp. | reverse complement strand
CATGGCTCTACCGTATCGCCTACAATATGTTTATCGACACGAACCGCTGTCGCCGAACCATGCAACCCTTGGATGCGCTCGAAAAACGTGAGGATTCCTCTTTTGCAGCCGACCGCGAATTTCGTTACCAAGCTCTCTACATAGCTTTGGAGCAATTGCCGCCAAAAGAACGAACCGCAATATTGCTCTTCTATCTTAAAGGTTATTCAATCAGGGAAATAGCCGATATTGTAAATGTGACTGAAGATGCTGTGAAGAAGCAGCTATCACGAGGCAGAGACAAACTTAAAACCCTTTTGAAAAATGAATGACGACAAAAGAATACAGGAACTTTTCGACAGTTTCACCCCAGCGCTTAAGGACAACGAGTTGTTCAACAAACGGTTGGAAAGGAAATTCGCCATGATTGATGAAATCCAACAGGCAGAGACGAAACAAATACGCCGTTACCGCATGGCTGTGGTTGCAGCCTTCGTGGCAGGTATTGTCCTTGGCAGCGGACTTCTAGTCTTCATCCTTGCCATACCGTCCGACACCCCCCTGTTCACTTTCGGCATCAATTTCTACCCGCTACAGTTCATCGAGCAGAACAGTCGCATGATTTGTGTGCTGCTAACCTCGCTGATGATTGCGTTCTGCATCATTGCCATGATGAATACCAGCGAAATGGTGAGCAGAATAAGAGGCAGGGAAATGTAACAAAACAGGAAAATAGGGACGCACCCTTTGATGTCGATAATTTTTTATACGACAATAGCACACTTTATCTTGCAAAAACACCCATTTGGGTATTGTGGTCACCCTTTCATTTGCAATAATTTTGCAGCATAGAAACTAAAATCAATATCATTATGAGAACAAACATCACAACTATTCTTATCACGCTGTGTTCGATATCGAGCATCCAACTCCGTGCAACTGTGCCGACAGACAGCCTTACTATTGTGGGCGATAGCTTGAGCGTGCAACTGCAAGAACTTACTGTCGAGGCCCCTAAGGCCACCATACGACGCGAGGGCATGAATTACACCATCAGCAACTTGGGCGGCACTTTCCTGGCCGATGCGGGCACCCTTCTCGACATGCTGCGTTGGACTCCCGGACTCGTTGTTAACGACGAGAACGACATCAAAACGGGCGACAACAAGAGCGTGGGCGAGATCTATATCGATGAGCGCAAGGTCACCGACCGCAACCTGTTGCTCACTCTGCCATCCAATCAGGTGAGCAAGGTGGAAGTCATCCGTGACCTGAGTGCTCGCTACTCTGGCCCTACCATCAAGATTACGCTCAAAAAGGGGGTGAAGGACTATCTAGGGCTGAGCGTGGGCAGCACCACCGCATTCCAGCGCCGTGTGAGCGAGAGCACGTGGGCCAACGTCGATGCCAAATACGGGAAATGGGCGCTTAATGGCTCGTTGCGCTATTCCTTCAGTAACGGCAAGGCCTACGACTTCAACCGGACAACCATCACCAACCCCGATGACGGCAGCCTAATTCTGGATGATGCCAGGGACGGTGGTTTCACCTACCGCAGCAACACTTGGTTCTGGAGTGCGGGCATCAACTACTTTGCGACCCCTAAATTGACGCTCATAGCCCAGTACTCAGGCAGCACAAGATCGGGCAAATTAACCCATTGGGGGCTACACGAACTTCTCTACTTGGGCATGGACAGCGTGGTCAACGAATTGCAGCACGAGCCCGTTAGTGATCGGAGCAACCACAATGCCACAGCCGGACTGACCTATAAGCCCGACGCTGGGCGAACCTTCACGTTCACGGTGAGTTATTCGCACCGCTCATCGGACAATATGCGCACCATCACTCTTACTCCAGCCGAGGGTAACGAGACTTTCAATACCACCTACACCCAGAACAGCTACAACCTTTGGGACGGCGAGGCCAATTATTCTTTCCCGCTTCTGGGCAGCGAGATTGAGGTGGGCACCAATCTGAGTTGGATAGGCAACAAGTACAGTTACGCCTTTAGCGGTTCGACCCAACCCAGCCACCGCGACGACTTCACGGGTGCATGGTATGGCTCGTGGAAGCGCACCTACGGCAACTGGAAGCCCGAGGTGGGCCTGCGACTCGTCTATAATGACTCGAGGCTCAAGCAAGGCGATAACGTTGATGACAAAAAGGAGAAACGCACCTCGGTACGTCCCCATGCATCGCTGCTCTACACCATCAGCGATAACTATCAATTGAAGGCACAGTACAGCATTTCCGGTGGATTTCCGTCAATCTCTCAACTTAATCCGGCCATTGTCTATGAATCCATGCTGCATTACAGCAAGGGCAATCCCGATTTGAAACAATACACTTGGCACTACGCCAGCTTGAGCGCCAACCTCAAGGACTTCAGTGTGGAGGCTTCATTTGGTTGCACCCTTCATGACATTTTCACGGCGATCCTGCCCTACGGCAGTGATTACTCCATTATCGATTATCCCGTTAACAGCCGTTATAGCAACACATGGGCCCTGTATGCCGATTATTCTCACACCTTCGGCAAGGTAAGCGTTAATGCTTCGTTGAGCGGCTGTCTGTTCCACACCAAGTTTGACCGCATGGAGGGCTACCTCAATCCACCCACTAGCAGCCAGTCGATGAGTGCCTATGCTCAGGCCCGCTGGCAGTTCTGCAAGAGCGGTGAGTTCTACGGCTCGGTACGCTATACAAGCCCCATGCAAGTGGACCTAACTCGTTCGGGACGCTCGCTGGGCATCAACCTGGGCTACACACAGCGCTTCCTGGACAACCGCCTGCGCGTTACTGTCGAGGGCCGTGACCTGCTCAATCAAGCCATCACCCCGCGCTGGAGCCAGAACTACGGCCACGTCAGCCAGTGGCAACGCAACCGCTACGACACACGTGGCGTGACCCTGCGTGTGCAATACGTCTTCAACACCCTCAACAATGGTTACCGTAACGCTCGCATCAACAAGCAGAGTGACCAACGCGCGAACTGATAAGCAGGATGGAAAATGGCGATTAAGAAACACTGTCATTAAATAGTGATGTTTATTAACTGATACCATGAGTCTGATACTAGGAGCCCGAGGACGCTATTCCGTGCATCCTCGGCTCTTTGATTTCAGTTATTGTTGATGACAGAGCCTTACCTAATGGATCGGGTTTTTGAAAAGTACCCATTTGGGGGTTGTGGGTGTGGGGATTGATGGGTAATTTTGTCGCGTGATTAAAAAAAGTTGCGGAAAAGGGTTTAGTAAATCGACCTGAGTGTGTATATAGAGTGTATGACAGACAGGAAACGACAAATCGAACGGCTGTTCAAGCAGCATTACCGGGCCATGTTCAGGCTGGCCAGCATCCTCTTGCACGACGAAGAGGAGAGCATGGACATCGTGCATGATGTCTTTGCCAGGCTGCTTGCCGACCGCCGTCCGCTGCAAGAGGCGACCGCCGAGGCGTTCCTGCTGTCATGCGTGCGCAACCAGTGCTTGAATGTGATGCGTGACCGCAAGATCGATGAACGGGCCCGACAACTCCTGATGCTGGAGAGTGAGGTTTCCGGCCGTGAAGCCGAGGACATCGAGGCCGAGATCAGCACGCTGCATCAAGGTGTCGCCGACCTGGAGCCGCCTGTGTGCCGCGAGGTCATCGTGCTGCATTACCGTTACGGGCTCACCTTCCGCGAGATTGCCGAGCGGTTGAACGTGAGCGAGACCACGGTTTACAAGCATCTGCGCAGCGCACTCGACCAACTTCGTTTAACATTAACACCACCAGAGCGATGAACAAGACCGAACAACTGTTGAAGATGCTTGAGCATCCCGAGCAATACACCGAGCGGCAGTGGCAGGACATCCTTGCCGATGATGAGTGCCGCGAACTCTACTCGTTGATGGCCAAGACCCGCAGCGCCCTTGCCAGCGAGCAAGCCGCCGAGCGGCTGAGCGACGAGATGATTGACGCGCAGTGGCAACGCTTGGC
>DAIREJ010000192.1:0-3979 GCA_036795635.1 Sodaliphilus sp. | reverse complement strand
GTGGCGGCGGCAAGACGCCCGTCATGCCCCAGTACATCATTTCGCAGGCTCCCGGCAGGGTGGTATTGCGCAACTTTGAGGGCGTTATCACCACCTACACCGAGCCCACCGAGTACCACACCGAGTGCAACTGCCCCGAGTGTCAGGCTGCACGCGCCAAGGAGCAGGTGGCTGCCGACAAGGCGGTGGATGGTGTAATCTCGCTGCTTGAAGGCGAGCGCATGAACATCGAACCGCGTGCCTTGAAGCGTCACGAGCGCAACGAGGGCCGTAACAAGAAGTAAAACTAGATGTCGGTTCCGTGGAGATGTGCCTTTCGACTCGTCTCCACGGTGACTGACTCGTTTTCATGCAGCTTTGCCCTTCATCGATGACATATTGCGTTACGATAGCCTATCTATCGTGGGCCTGGAAAAAAACACTGGCAAGACCGAGTGCCTCAAGTATGTGCTCGACCGTCTGCCCGTCCAGGACAAGCGCATTGCTGTAACATCAATTGGCATCGATGGAGAAAGTGTGGATCAGGTGACACGCACCCAAAAGCCCGAGATCGTCCTCCCCGAGGGCATGTATTTCGGTACCAGCGAGATGCACTACCGTCAACGACGACTGACGTCGGAACTCATTGACGTGAGCGACGAAAGCACATCGTTGGGTAGGGTAGTGACGGCAAAGGCGCTCACGAGCGGCAAAATACTCTTGTCTGGGCCTTCATCGGCAAGTAGCCTCAGGCGATGGATGGGAGAGATGCAGCACCGCTTCGGTATCGACTTGGTTATTATAGACGGAGCCTTGTCACGCTTGAGTTCGGCATCACCTGCTGTAAGCCAGTCAATGATCCTGGCGACAGGAGCGGCCTACTCGGCCAACATCGCCACTCTGGTAAGCAAGACTGCCCATGTGGTGGACCTCGTCAATCTGGACTTGACCAGCGAGGAAAACATCTGCAAGCTCGAGCCGCTTGACAAGGGCCTATGGTTCATCGATAAGGACGGTGCCTTGCATTCCTTGGACATGGTGACCTCCCTGTCCAAAGATATTCACTTCGAGGGAATGGTCGGGTGTAAAACCCTCTATGTGGCAGGTGCGCTGGTGGACGGTTTCCTCGAGAAGGTGAGAAAAAACAAGGACCTCAAGCAAGTGGAACTGGTGGTGAGGGATTTCACCAAGATTTTCGTCACCCCGCAGCAGTTCAGGTTGTTCATCAAGGCAGGAGGACGCATCAGCGTGCTGCAGAAGAGCAAACTCATCGCCGTCACTGTCAATCCCACATCGCCCAGCGGTTATGTCCTTGACTCAGATACCCTGTGCGAAAAATTGAGCGAAGCCATCGGGCTTCCAGTATATGACCTGATAAAGAACAAACAGCAATAGTGCAACTGAAAAATGTCATAGAATCGCCTTGCGGCATCCGCTATATGCTCGACCAGCTGGAATTGCAGTCGGGTTTCGCACGTCGTTGGCTTCTGGACTCGCCCATGATGACCAGAGGCGAGGACATCACGGCATCTTATGCCATCTTGCACCGCTTTGCTGACTTCGCCAGTCAGGTTGAGTCCCTCTTTATCAATACCCTGAATCACAAGTTGTGTGGATTGAAGGATATCCGCACCACCGTCAAGAACCTGCACCGTCAGGCCGTGCTTGACGATATCGAGTTGTTTGAGGTCAAGCATCTTGCCATCTTGGCGAGCGACGTGAATAAATTGCTTGTTCAGCATGGCATGGCCGATGCGATTGAGATACCCGCCCTGGATGAGGTCATCAACATTCTTGACCCCGACGGGATGAAAATCTCCACGTTTTATATATATGATGCCTATTGTGACCAACTCAAGGACCTGCGTGCACAAATGCGCCAGCACCCCGAGCGGCAGGAAGAACTGCTCTCTCAGGCCGCTGAGTTGGAAGATGGCGTCCGTGCAGACTTGAGCCAGCAGTTGCATCCGTTTGCCGCTGCCATTGAACAGGCACAAATCGCCTTGGCACGCATCGACGTGAACTTGGCCAAGGCGGTACAGATGAGGCAGATGGGATTGACCTTCCCTATATTGTCTCAAGACGGAGCTACAGCCTACGAGGCTATGTTCCATCCCCAGGTGAAAGAAGCGCTTGCCCAACGAGGTCGTGAATTCCAACCTGTGGATATATCCTTTGGGCTGCAACCTACACTTATCACGGGCGCCAATATGGGTGGCAAGACCGTGGTACTGAAGACATTGACCCTGTGTCAATTGCTCTTCCAGTTCGGTTTCGGCATACCAGCGGCTTCGGCCCGAATTGCCGTTAAAGACGAGATTTACTTCTGCATCGGCGACGAACAGTCGGTCGAGAAAGGCCTGTCATCGTTCGCTGCCGAGATGAAGAACATCGATGCCGTCATCAAGGCATCGCGCGAGAACAAGAGAATACTGGCGTTAATTGACGAACCTGCCCGCACGACCAATCCTACCGAGGGAGCTGCACTGGTGACTGCGTTGCTGCAAGTGCTGGCCAACAAGGACAAGAGCCTAGTCATGACGACGCATTACGATATAGAGTCGGGAAAAGCCTGCCGCTTGAAGGTTAAAGGTTTTGAGAACGGCTCGATGGATTATCAGCTTGTCGAAGTCCAGGACGGCGAGGTGCCTCATGAGGCGCTCAACATCGCCAAGATTTTGGGCATCGATAGCGAGTGGATAACAACAGCAAGAAATTTGCTGGAATCTTCCGGCAAGATGGAGTGACATCACACTATATACTATATACGCTATGCAAAAGAGCAAGTTAGGATTAGATTTTGAAAAAGTCGAGTATGCCAGAGGCTTAGCCAAAGGCATCGCCGAGGATGTGCAGTCCTTTGTGGAGCAATACACGACGGTGGCTGTTGAGCGCACATTGTGCCGCTTGATGGGCATCGACGGTGTTGATGACAATGACGTGCCTCTACCCAACGTGGTGGTGGAAGCTTTGAAAGACAAGGGCGTGTTGAACGAGGGTGCCTTGTTCTTCATAGCCAATGCCATGATTCAGACAGGACTTAACCCGCAGCAGATTGCCGAAAAGGTGGCAACCGGCGAACTGGACATCACCAAGGTGGTGACACGCGATCCCAAGCAGATTGCCGATGCCTTGCAACCTGTCATCGACGAGAGCATGACGCGCATACGCACCCGTCGCGCACGTCGTGAACACTATCTGGAAACCATCGGCGAGGGTCCTAAACCCTACCTTTACATCATTGTGGCAACGGGTAACATCTACGAGGACGTGGTACAGGCTCAGGCAGGAGCCCGTCAAGGTGCCGACGTCATCGCTGTAATCCGTACCACAGGTCAGAGTCTGCTGGACTATGTGCCCTATGGTGCGACGACCGAGGGTTTCGGCGGCACCTTCGCCACTCAGGAGAACTTCCGCATCATGCGCAAGGCGCTCGACGAGGTGGGCGAGGAGCAGGGCCGTTACATCCGCCTGTGCAACTATTGCTCAGGTCTGTGTATGCCCGAGATTGCCATTATGGGCGCATTCGAGGGTCTGGATGTGATGCTGAACGATGCCCTTTACGGCATCCTGTTCCGTGACATCAACATGCAGCGCACGCTCATCGACCAATACATGAGCCGCATCATCAATGGCTTTGCAGGTGTGATCATTAACACGGGTGAGGACAACTACCTCACTACCGCCGACGCCGTCGAGGCCGCTCACACGGTACTCGCTTCGGACCTCATCAACGAGCAGCTGGCTCTCATGGCTGGTCTGCCCGAGGAGCAGATGGGCTTGGGCCACGCCTTTGAGATGGACCCGATGCTGGAGAACGGCTTCCTGCTGGAGCTGGCTCAAGCACAGATGACCCGCGAAATCTTCCCCAAGGCCACGCTGAAGTACATGCCGCCCACCAAGTTCATGACTGGTAACATCTTCCGCGGCCACATCCAGGATGCGCTGTTCAACATGATCGGCATCTGGACCCATCAGGGTATCCAGTTGCTGGGTATGC
>DAIREJ010000191.1:2638-4003 GCA_036795635.1 Sodaliphilus sp. | reverse complement strand
CAGGGCACTTGCAACCCCAAGGACGAGTACGAGCTCTATCCTGGACGCTATGATTTCAAGTACCCTGTGGCTGGCGAGAAGAACTCCATTGTGAGCGTTCACTGCTATGATGTGGTGGACGGCTCGTTCAAAAAACTTAATGTGCCTCTCGACGAGGAGGATTACGTCTGTCACATCACCTTCAGCCCTGATCCGCAGCGACTGATGGTGCAGCGCTTGAACCGTCACCAGAACGACCTGCGCATCTATGCCGTCAATCCCAGATCAGGTGAGGCCAAGCAGGTATATCATGAGACTTCCGATACTTGGGTGGACGCCGAGACGTCACAACAGGTACAGTACGAGGACAATTTCTTTGTCATTCCCAGTGAGCGCTCGGGCTATATGCAGCTCTATCAGTATGACCTTGACGGTAACCTGATGTGCCAACTCACTAATGACAACAATCGCATTGTCTCGCAATTCTACGGCTATGACAAGGCGACCAAGCGTTTCTATTATCAAGCATCTTGCGGTCCGCTCAATCGCGTCGTGGAGTGTGTGGACGCTAAAGGCAAGGTGACGCGCCTCGCTCCGTCAACCGCTGACGGTCAAGGTACAGCGTCGGCCATCTTCAACGGCGACTTTAGCTATTATGTGGGTTGTTACAGCGATGCTCAGACCCCTCACCAGTACCGTATCTATGACCGCAAGGGCCGCCGCGTGCGTGACCTTCAACTCAACGAGGAGTATGCACGCCGCTACACCGCTGTCGATGTTCCCAAGAAGGAATTCTTCACCATGGAGCATGACGGCTACACCCTCAACGGCTACATGATCAAGCCTGTTGACTTTGACCCGAATAAGAAATATCCAGTCATCATGGAGCACTACAATGGCCCTGGTTCGCAGGAGGTGCTCAACAAGTGGCGCATGGGCTGGGAACAGTACTTCGCCACCGAGGGCTACATCGTGGTCGAGGTGGACAGCCGTGGTACGGGATTCCGTGGCAAAGAGTTTGAGTCGATTACCTACCTGAACTTGGGAAAATTTGAAACCGAGGATGCCGTTGCGGCAGCCCATTATATGGCACAACAGCCCTGGGTGGATGCTGATCACATCGGTATCATGGGCTGGAGCTATGGCGGTTTCCAGACGCTGATGGCAATGAGTGAGCCAGGCAGCAACTACGCTTGCGGCGTGAGCATCGCTCCTGTGACCACCTGGCGCTTCTATGACAGTATCTACACCGAGCGTTACATGCGTACTCCCCAGGAGAATCCCGAAGGTTACAGCAACTTCCCGCTCAACCGTGCCGAGAACCTGAATGGCCGCGTACTCATCATGTTTGGCAGCGCCGATGATAATGTGCACATCGTCAACTCG
>DAIREJ010000191.1:0-2628 GCA_036795635.1 Sodaliphilus sp. | reverse complement strand
CCCCAACATGAACCACAGCATCCGCGACTGCTCAGCCCGCTTTGTGGTCTACAAGCGCGCCCTCGAGTTCTACGACCAATACCTCAAATAAGTTTTCCCTGCGGTGCTAATGCGAATTTCACGAATTTGACTAATTTCAAGAAAGGATGACTATGCTTATTTATCCGAGTGAATCATATGCCATTATCGGATGTCTTATGACCGTACATCGAGAGTTGGGTTGTGGCTTTTTGGAGGCCGTGTATCAAGAAGCCTTGGCTCGTGAGTTCACTGAAGTAGGTATTCCATTCAAACGTGAGGTTCCTCTTCAAATCAAATACAAGGGACAACCGCTTTTAAAAGAGTACGTTGCAGACTTTGTCTGTTATGATAGCATAATTGTTGAATTAAAGGCAGTTTCCAAAATCTCAGACCTCCACAAATGTCAAGTGAAGAATTATTTAAAGGCAACTGGATACAAACTTGGTATTCTTGCCAATTTTGGCGAGATGAGCTTAGAAACAGCACGTGTTTGTAACAGCAACAATCTTATGTATAAATAATTAGTAACCATTTGTTTAATTAGCGTAATTCGCATTAGCCCCGCAGGGTAAATCGAGATGGGAGAGGATTATAGGGACATATTTTTTGTGGTGACGGGGCCGACGGCCACGGGCAAGACGGCGCGCGCTGTGCATCTGGCCAAGACGATAGGCGGCGAGATCATCAGCGCCGATTCACGCCAGATCTACCGCGGCATGGACATCGGCACAGGCAAGGACCTGGCCGAGTATGACGGCGTGCCTTATCACCTCATCGATATCCGTCCCGCTGGTTACCGCTATAGCCTCTATGAGTTTCTGGAGGACTTCGAGCGAGCCTATGATGACATCCGTGGTCGCGGCAAACCCGTCATCATCTGCGGTGGCACAGGGATGTACGTCGAAACGGTGGTCAAGGGCATCAAGCTGCCGCCCGTGCCCCGTAACGAGGAACTGCGCGCCGAATTGGCCGGGAAGTCGCTGGAAGAACTCACAGCCTTGCTCAAGACCATGAAGACCCTGCGCAATAACAGCGACATTGACACCGTGGCTCGTGCCACACGCGCCATCGAGATTTGCCGTTACTACGAACAGCATCCTGAGTTGAAAGCCCTCACTGAGCCGCACCCTATGGAAAATGCGTTGGTCATTGGTGTTGAGGTGGACCGTGACACGCGGCGTGAGCGCATCAGCCGTCGCCTGCGTGCTCGCCTTGACGAAGGCATGATCGATGAGGTGCGTCGCCTCATCGACGAGGGCATCGACCCTGAAGACCTCATCTATTACGGCTTGGAATACAAATTCGTCACCCAATACGTCATCGGCCAGTTGACCGAAGACGAGATGTTCCGCCAGCTGGAAATCGCCATCCACCAGTTCGCCAAGCGCCAGATGACCTGGTTCCGCGGCATGGAAAAGCGCGGCACCCCCATCCACTGGCTCTCCAGCACCCTTTCTCCCGACGACTTCACCCAGCAAGTCCTAGTCCTCGCGGATGAACTCTCTGACAACAAGGACATCATTTAGACAAATGATTGACAACAGTTTTAAGAAAAGAAATCGCCTCAAATCACTAGATTTTGGGCCGATTTCTTATTTCTTGTGAGGCGATTTAGCAGGCGATTTAGCGCTCTTCTTCGTTTTTCTTTTTGATGTATTCCTCGCGGGCTTTTTTTAGGCGTCGCTGTCGCTCTGCCTCGCGGCGACGACGGCGCTTCTCGGCGTCCTCCTGTCGGTATGCAAAATCGTTATCAGCCATCATTCATTTATCATGATAATGCCCCTTAGCGGTCAATACAAGCACTTTAACAATGTCGTCATACACATCGTATATCAAGCGATCTCTCTTAGTGATACGCCTTGAATATGAAATGTTATTACCACTCTGAAGTGGTTCAGGATGACCTGTGCCCTCCCGTGGATGCACCTGCAACTCGCCCAACATCTTAGCCACTTTCGCAAAAGCGCTCGGATTGGATTTCTTATACAGGGCAATCTCTTTTTGAGCGACTTTGGAAATCTCAAGTATATACATCCCTACACTATAAAGATTCTAAGAAGGTCTTCAACTCTTGTTGACTGCGTATTGTAGCGGTATTTCCAGAGTTGAATTCCTCACGTGCTTGAGCTATTTTCCTTTGCGTCTCGTCATCCAAGCGGCTTTCAATTGGCACTCTATTCAGCATAAATAACTCCTTGCCACGGCAAATGAGAATTGATACACCTTGAGCTGCCAAATCCAAAAACTTCTTTTGATTTTGGCGAAATTCTGTTGTAGTTAATTCTATCGTATCCATCTTCTATGAACAATTATTGTAATTATTTTGTACAAAATTAGTACATTTTTCACGATTGACAATAATTTATTGTCTTTTTTGATGAAAAAAACAGGATATTGAAAAAAACTTAGCGTCTTCGCGTGGGACTAAAAGGGAGCGTTCATTCCTTGTGGAAGGTGTCGCTGAAGAGTGTGCGGTTGAGGATGGACCGGCCCAGGGTGAGTTCGTCGGTGTACTCGATTTCGTTGCCCACACTCACGCCACGCGCCAGAATGGTGATCTTGACATCGGGGTAGGGGGCGAGTCGGCGGAAGATGTAGAAATTGGTC
>DAIREJ010000190.1:0-4041 GCA_036795635.1 Sodaliphilus sp. | reverse complement strand
CACGGCTTACACCATGTGGCAAAGAAATCAATAATAAACGGCTTGCCTTCATTGGAGAGCGTGTCGGTCTGGACAGCCGCGCCATCGATGGTCTTTAATGTAACTGCAGGGAGTTGAGCTTGAGCCACACCAAACCCAGCCAGGATTGACACCATTAAAGTAACAAATAGCTTTTTCATAAACCTTGAATTTTTGTTGATATTCAAACTGCAAAGATAAACATTATTAACTATAAAACCTTGAAAAAAACATCCATTTCATGAATTTTTCGTTTTGTTCTCGTTTTTATCATGATAAAAAACGAGCCCCGCACACTTAGACTAGTGAGCGGGGCCTGTGGTTTAATCACACGTTGCGTGTGACAATGATCAGTTCATCACCTTCTTGGTCGTCACATTGCCATTGGCATCGATTGTGCGAATGATGTTCACACCATCCTGCAACTGATTGACACGACGACCATCAACAGTATAGATTTCTACTTTGACGGCCTCATTGCCTGTCTCAATCTCATTGATTGCAGTTGACTGTCCGGCAATGTCAACACACATCACATACATGCCACCAGAGCCAGGGATGATCTCCCAGTTGTCGTCATACTCCTCATCTTGAGTGTAGAAGATGTAAGCATTGCTCTCATCGTAGGTAACAGCAAAACCGCTTGACTTGAAGTCATCCTCGCAGATTTGCTTCGTCCATACAACATAGCCTGACTCATCGATCATAGCCACCATGAAGTTGGCGCCATTCCAGCTCGTGCAGTTGCCATACAGGACGACCCAACCAGCGCTGACAGGAATCACCTTGACAGGGGTAAAGCCCCAAATGCTATTCTTCTCCAGCGTGACACTATAGGTATTGTCGCCCTCCCAGGTGTAGAAGCAATTCTCGTCCATCACATTTACATTCATGCGATATTCTGAAGAGGAATAAGCATATTCCCAAGCCACAAAAGCGCGATCCTCCTTGACACCCATGGCCGCACTACCTGCATCACCGTCGATATCACCAGTGAGGCTCACACCACCCATGGCATATCCCTCGGGGCTGATGCTGTTAACCACTTGATAACCATAAAAATCGGTGAGCAATCTGTAGGATAGCATGAGATAGCCATTCTCGTTGACTGCAGTGAGGGGGGTGGGCATAAACATGCCTCCCGTGAGCGGAGACTCCTCAACAGCGATGACATCATCCCACACATTGGTCAAGCTATTATTCAGCATCTGTGCATCCAGTCCCATGGCTGCATTATCATAGACCAAATAGATATTGCCGTTGAGAGCGGGATTCATCGACACGATAGAGGACTTGACCTCCAAGGGAGCCTCATTAACGAGCGAACCGTCATCATTCAGCGTCACCAGCAGCCAAGCACTGCTATTGACAAGCACCGAGTCGGGCATCTGCTGGTTGGGGAACCAGGGAGAAGGCGACCAGTTGTCCTCATTAGCCTCTTCCATGTAATACTCGGTGTGATTGACAGCAGCAAAAATGTTGTCACCACTCACACAAATGGCGGGAGCAATGTCCTCGACCGAGAGAGGGTTCTCATGAACCACACCAGCGGGGAACAAGATGCCGTCAACATCCCAAACGGGTTGACCCTGCTGGGTGTAACGATACAGATAGGACTCGGCCATATCCCCATTAGGGTCATTACGGATATCGGTGTAAGCCATGAGGATATCTCCATTAGGAGCCAAGGCTACACCGTAATCGGTGGTCCAGGTGCGCGTACGCTTGTCGCACACGATAATGCCCTCGTCACCAAACATGGCATTGCCGTTAGCGTCAAAAACCTGAAGGTGCAACTGGTAGGAGAAGATGTCATCGACTCTCTCACCGCGCAGCCATGTGAGAATGATTTTGCCGTCATCGGTGCGCAAAGTCTTCATTTGAACTTGGCCATTAGAGCCTTCCTTGTCAAGACGGGTGGCATTCATGTCACTAGGTTGCCAATTGGCCATCATTGTGCCAAAAGCAAAGATGGACACAGCAATTAAGGTAATAATTTTTTTCATACACTTAAATTTTGAATTAGAAAAAAACAATTATCTATATCTATTCACATTATTGTCATGAGGATTGGTTTTCGTGGGAAACGAACAAAGTTGCTTTATATAAAACCACCACAAATATAGTGATTTTTGTAAAAAGCAAACAAAAAAATCAATAAAAATATAAAAAAAGATAATGAAAACTCATTATCGCGATGCGCGATAGTAGAGGACGGCAGCAATAATGATGTAAACGAAATTGGGTATCCACATTGCCACGCGGGGGCTTGTGTAACCCGAGACGGCAAAAGTAGAAGTCACGGTCATGAATAGGATGTAAGAGAAGCTGAGCAGCAAGCCCAGTCCGATGTTCAGGCCAATGCCGCCCCTTACCTTGCGTGAAGACAGCGAGAGGCCAATAATGGTAAGGATGAAGGCTGCGGCAGTCATGGCTATGCGACGCTCGTACTCAATCTCGAAATTCTTGATATTGGCGACACCACGGGCTTTCTGCTTGCTGATATATTCCTTGAGTTCGGGCGAGGTCATAGTCTGCTCATCATTGTTGGAGATGAGGAAGTCACGCGGGTCAATATTCAGCAAAGTATCCATCGTGACGCCCTTGGTCATCGTCTCTTTCAAGCCGTTAAAGTTGCGAATCGTGTAATTGCGCACAGTCCATAAGCCCACAGAGTCATACTTAATGGTCTCGGCCGTGAGTCGTGACTTGAGTGTATTGCCCTCAAACTCCTCAAGTGAGAAGCGGAATCCGCTTCGCGTGGTGTTGTCATAGCGTGACATATAGGCCATCACACCAGGCTTCACTTGCAACTGGATATTGTCGCCGTAGATGACTTCCTTGTTCTTGACCCACTTGTTGGTGTATGCGATGCGTTCGATATTAGCAGGCGGGATGATATAGGCCGCCAATATATAGCTTCCCAAAGCAATCACTGCTGCCGAAAACAGGTAAGGCACGGTCAAACGGTGGAAACTGATACCGTTAGAGAGCATGGCGATGATTTCGCTTCGGTCGGCCAGGCGAGAAGTGAAGAAGATGACGGCAATGAACGTGAACAGCGGGCTAAACTGACTGAGCACAAAGGGCAGGAAGTTCATGAAGTACTGGAACACGGTGGCCTTGATTGGAGCCGTGAGCACAGCATCCAACTTCTCGTTAATATCAAACATCACCACGATGGCAAACAGCAACAGAATGGCGAAGAAGAAGGTTCCCAAAAAGTTCTTAACGATATAGCGGTCGAAGCGCTTCACGTAATACCACGGGTAGCGCTTGCGGATATCCTGGACAGGCTTGTCTTCCTGGATATCCTGGACGGGTTGTGGCACTATGTTAATGAGTTCTTCCTCCATCGTCATTATATTACAGGCGTTGCTGAACGTCGTGGAGCATCTGCTGTTTCCAAGCTGGGAAATCACCTGAAATGATGTGTTGACGGGCCTCGCCAACAAGCCACAGGTAAAACGCAAGATTGTGGATGCTGGCTATCTGCATGGCGAGGATTTCTTGGGCAATGAACAAGTGGCGCACATAGGCTTTACTATAAATGTGGTCCACCACCGAGGGGCCGTCTTCCTGCAACGGAGAGAAATCATCGGCCCACTTCTTGTTGCGCATGTTCATGATGCCATGCCCACCCCCATCAGGTAACGGGGGCGATCCTGGGGCAAGATGTCGTTGACAATCTCAATCATTTCATACATCACCTCGGTGGGCTCGCCCACAGCGAGTCCGCCAATAGCGTTGCCATCGGCACCCAGGTCGGCGACAAACTTGGAGGATTCCTGACGCAAATCCTTGTACACGCAACCCTGCACAATGGGGAAATAGGCCTGACTGTGGCCGTAGCGGGGCTGAGTGTTCTTGAAGTGCTTCCACCCTCTTGCAAGCCAGTTGTGGGTGAGTGTCAGCGACTTGCGGGCATAGTTGTAGTCGCTCGTTCCAGGCGGGCACTCGTCCAGAGCCATCATGATGTCGCTGCCGATAGTGCGCTCGATGTCCACCACCTTCTCGGGCGTG
>DAIREJ010000189.1:1263-4081 GCA_036795635.1 Sodaliphilus sp. | reverse complement strand
TGAACGTGAAGACCACCGTCGAGAACTTCCGTGTCGAGCAGAAGACCGACTACGAGAAGCTCATCATCGAAATCACTACCGATGGCTCCATTCATCCCAAGGACGCCCTCAAGGGTGCTGCCGAAATCCTGATCCAGCACTTCCAACTCTTCACCGACCGTGAAATCGTCCTCGACAACACCGAGAGCAACGGCAACGAGGAGTTTGACGAGGAAGTACTCAAGATGAGGCAACTGCTCAAGACCAAGTTGGTCGACATGGACCTCTCAGTTCGTGCGCTCAACTGCCTCAAGTCTGCCGAGGTTGAGTCCTTAGGTGAACTCGTGGTCTTCAACAAGACCGACTTGCTCAAGTTCCGCAACTTCGGTAAGAAGTCGCTCAGCGAGCTTGAGGAACTGTTGGCTACGCTCAATCTGCACTTTGGCATGGATATCACTAAGTACAAATTAGAAAAAGAATAATAACGATGAGACATAATAAGAAATTCAACCACTTGAGTCGCAAGAGCGCCCATCGTGATGCCATGTTGGCCAACATGACCATCTCCCTCATCATGCACAAGCGCATCATCACGACCCTCGCCAAGGCTAAAGCCCTGCGCGTGTATGCCGAGCCCATCATCAACAGGGCTAAGGACGACACTACCGCTTCGCGCCGCCTCGTCTTCAAGCACCTCCAGAACAAGGAAGCCGTCAAGGAACTCTACTCGACCGTAGCAGCCAAGATCGCTGACCGTCCCGGTGGTTATACCCGCATCCTCAAGCTCGGCAATCGTCTGGGTGACAACGCCAAGACCTGCTTCATCGAGCTCGTGGACTTCAATGAGGCTATGCTCGAGGCCAAGGGTCAAGAGAAGGCAGCTGCCAAGAAGACGACCCGTCGCAGCCGCAAGAAAGCCACTGCCCCCAAGGCTGAGGCTCCCGCTCCCGAAGCTCCCGCAGCCGAGGAGGCTCCCAAGACCGAAGAGTAAATCACTTGATTCGCGATATTGCAAGAAACCCCGTGGCGGCTGCCACGGGGTTTCTTGTGTCTATACTGACAACGGTATTATAATAACCGTTATTTCCCTTCAGGGTTGGGCTCGGCAGGTTTGGCTGGTACGACAGTCGCTGTCGCTGACATCGTCGGCAACGTCTTGGCAACGGCCTCCAGCAGTTGCTCGTTGGTGTTGAGCGTGTCATCGTCGGGCGAGATGACATACATCGCCTTGAACGGCTCCTCCTGCTTGCCGATGTTGGCCACAATGATTTTCTCCATGCGGTCAAAGTACTGCTTCAGTGCATCGGTGTCGTTCTTCGCCTCGATGTTCTCCACCTCTTCCTTGCCGTCATTGGCGATTTTCACAAACCTGTAGCTCTTGGGCTTCTCATTGCAAGAGATCACGCAGCAGCACACCACTGCGACCATCAGGATAGAAACGATTTTCTTCATCTCCAGTCGCTTTGGGGTTTACTCTTTCACTTCCCAACCCAGGGCGCTGGCGCCCAGCACGGCGGCATCGCTCTCCTTGAGCTCGCTGATGAGGATCTTCACCTTGCCCTTGTAGATGCCCAGCACATTGCGGTCAAAGGCTTCTTTCACGGGGTTCATGATCAGGTCACCGCTCTTGGTCAGACCGCCGAACAGCACAAACGCCTCGGGACTCGAGAAGTTGGTGAAGTCGGCCAGTGCCTCGCCCAGGATGGTGCCCGTGTAGTTGAAGATCTCCTTGGCCAGCTCGTCGCCAGCGATAGCGCAGTCATACACGTCCTTGCTCGTGATGGCCTCGATGTCATATTCGCGCAGCTTTGACGGCTCTTTGCGCAGCTCCAGGAACTCGCGTGCCGTGCGTGCCACACCCGTTGCCGAGCAGTAAGCCTCCAGGCAACCCGTGCGACCGCAACCGCACACGCGGCCGTTGGTGCGCTTCACAATCACGTGGCCCAGCTCACCGGCAAAGCCATCGTGACCATACACCATCTGACCGTTCACCACGATACCGCTGCCCACACCAGTGCCCAGCGTGATCATAATGAAATCCTTCATGCCGCGAGCCACGCCATAGGTCATCTCGCCGATGGCGGCAGCGTTGGCGTCGTTGGTGATCAGGCAGGGGATGCCGAATTTCTCGGTCACCATGTCGGCCAGGGGAATCGGGGTCGGCCACGGCAGGTTGGGAGCCTGGTCGATGAGGCCCGTGTAGTAGTTGCCGTTGGGGGCGCCGATGCCGATGCCCTGGATTTTGCCCTCGGCATCATTGTCCTTGATCAGACGGGTTAATTCGGTGTGCAGCTCGTCGATGTAGTCACTGAACTCGCTGTGTTTAGCTGTCTTGATGGAGCCGCTGGCGATGACGGTGCCGCGAGCGTCCACGATACCGAAGACGGTGTTCGTGCCGCCCATGTCGATACCGATAACATAAGGTTTTGCCATGATTCTCTTGATCGTTTTTTATTGGTTGATAAATAATGATTTTATACTTAAATGACAAAGGTAACGATTTTTTGTCATCTTCAGCAACTTTTATCCTTTTTTTTGTCATGATTTTTCTGCTTTAGTCCCCAAACTTTTGCAGAATGTCAAAAAAATCGTTAAATTTGCACATCCATGAGGGTGACCATGTGTTTGCTTTGACTTCTTGGTGGTTGAGAACACCCCTCAAGCAACATCTCGCCACAAGCTGAGGCCCTTGTTGCAATTATTGTTTAATCCTCTAACATATAGCGATATGAAACAGAAAAATTTACTCCTTCGACTCGCCGTCCTCGTGGCGGCCATGATGTGTGCCCTTGGCGCCAGTGCTGCCGAGGCCTATGCCTGCTATACGACATCGAACACG
>DAIREJ010000189.1:732-1253 GCA_036795635.1 Sodaliphilus sp. | reverse complement strand
GCTGACGTTCTACTACGACAACCTGCGCAGCAGCCGCCCGGGCACGACCTACGACCTGAACACGGGCAGCAACGATCCCGGTTGGTTGGTTGATCCTGAAGATGGAACCTCTCCTGTGACCAAAGTGGTCTTTGACATCTCGTTCGCTAGTGCCCGACCGACAACCACCTACTGTTGGTTTTATGATATGGAAAACCTTCAATCCATCACGGGCATGAGCTACCTGAACACCAGCGAGGTCACCAATATGACATGGATGTTCGGTAATTGCACAGAATTGACGAGCCTTGATTTAACCCACTTCAACACGACCAAGGTGACCGATATGAGTGCGATGTTCTATAGCTGCGAAAGCCTGTCAAGCCTTGACTTGAGCAGTTTCAGCACGTCCCAGGTGACCAGAATGCCCAGCATGTTCTATAGATGCACTAATCTGCGAACTGTCTATGTTGGCAATGGCTGGAGCACTGCGGCTGTGACGTACTCCGCAAATATGTTCTCCGGCTGCACCCGCCTGGTGG
>DAIREJ010000189.1:0-666 GCA_036795635.1 Sodaliphilus sp. | reverse complement strand
AGCGCAGCAGCCGCCCGGGCACGACCTACGACCTGAACACGGGCGACAACGATCCTGGTTGGGACGCCGACGGCACCAGTTCCAGTGTGACCAAAGTGGTCTTTGACCCGTTGTTTGCCGATGCCCGCCCGACGACCACCTACTCCTGGTTTGGTGACATGGAAAACCTTCAATCCATCACGGGCATGAGCTATCTGAACACCAGCGAGGTGTCTAATATGGACTTTATGTTTGTATTCTGCGATAATCTGACGAGCCTTGACTTGAGCAGTTTCAACACGTCCAAGGTGACCTCTATGAGCGGTATGTTCGGTGCCTGCAGCAGCTTGACAAGCCTTGACTTGAGCAGTTTCAACACGTCCCGCGTGACTGAGATACGTTATATGTTCGTTGACAACAATAATCTGCGGACCGTCTATGTGGGCAATGGTTGGAGCACGGCGGCTGTGACGAACTCAGATGATATGTTCTATGGCTGCACGAGCCTGGTGGGCGGCCGGGGCACGACCTATAGCGACTCGAACCCGACGGACAAGACCTACGCCCACATCGACGGCGGCCCCAGCAACCCTGGCTACTTCACTGACATTAATGGCCCAAGGCCCTATGCCTGCTACACGCCGTCGAACACGACGCTGACGTTCTACTACGACAACCAGCGCAGCA
>DAIREJ010000188.1:0-4104 GCA_036795635.1 Sodaliphilus sp. | reverse complement strand
TACTCATGATTCTTATTTATTGTTTTGTTGGTTCTTGGATTACCGAACTGCAAAGTTACTATTTATTTTTCAAATTGTGATTTGTCAGGGAAGAGATGGCTTAAAAATGACGCAGCGCAATTTCTGTCGTCATCATCTGCAAACTGAGAATCATTCATGCAAAATAGTATCGGCTTAAACTTTGCAAACTTGTCATAATGATTTCGTTTATGAATGTGAAACCTAAACGACGTTCGCTGGGATACATAACTCAAATGACCCTTATTCTCGGCCAAAGCTGCATAAGAATAAAGATTGCGTTGAATATCTGATGAAGAACGAACACGATTGCATAGCGTGGCCTTTATTTCTTGGTCGAATAATTGCCTAGTATGACGAAAGCTGCTTTTTAAATATGCATCAATGTTATGGTGGGCCTTTCCGCTATAGTAGATACCGTATTTGTTTTCTATCAGGTAGCGGCATTTTGGATGGTTTTATTATATACATCTAACGGTTTTCCAAGAACATTTTCTCTGAACCAGAACGTCGTTTTTCTAAATAAACGTCGATTAAATCGAATGATGGGTAGATGATCCTCGGCAAAAAAGAAGTCTGGTGTGACAGGTTGGTTGATCAACATATCATCATTGGCATATAAGAAATATTCAGATAGTCCTGGTATGTTATGCAAATGATGTTCAATTACTACCGAATTAAAGCATGGCAAGCAGTTCAAAGGCATGATTTCGGTATGATCGACAATCTGAACTTTCGGGTTAGAAAGGTCAAGCCACTTGGGGACCTGTTCGTCGGTAACAATAAAAATTCGGCGTATCCATGGAGCATATTTATCGACCGAACGAAGACTGTATTTCAGTTCATCATTATCGGCATAGCGTCCTTCGCAGTGCGCCTGTGCATCAGATGGTTCTCCAATTATCTGATTTCGTTTTGCGATCCACTTCTCATCACTTCCATCGACATAAAGATATACCAAATCAATATCTATCATAATCTTATCTTTTTTTAATCGCTCTAGAATGCCAGGGTAAGAAACGATTGTTGTTTCAAGAATTCTTAAGCTTATTCTTCAATATCGTTCAAGTCATATTGATTGAAGTACTCGTTCTTAACAGTCTTTTGTCTTCCGCTGGCTCTTCCTCTTGCTTGTTTCTCAATGAATTCTTCATAGGATTTCACGGCATAGTGGTTGATGCGGATGACATCTTGTTGGGGTTCTCGCTCACGGAAATGCTTTTTGATGGGTTGGCCATGGGAGTCGGCGGCAAAGCCGTTTATTTTTGCCGCTTCATGACAACCTATCATTGTGAAAACCCTTAAGGGGTTCACAATGCTTTTCACATGGCGGTTCAAGTGATGTGAGGGGTTAGAGTGGAATTTGAATCTATCCATCACAGTGCCCTGTGTTTTAGTTTTTTGTCCACCGCTGCCGTATATCAGCCAGTTGATTTCAACAGCTGCAAAGTCATCAAACCTTTGCAGGAAGTCAGGAATGGATGCATCCTTGATGGGGACGATAAACTCGTCCAAGTCGATAAACGCTATCCAACGAGAGTCATAACGATTGGTTTCCAGGCAATCATCATAGGCGGCCAGTTGTCGCCTGTAACCAGGCCAATACTTATATTCCACTATCCCTTGACTGATGTAGGGCTCAAGAACGGCTTTGGTATCATCGGTGCTCTCGTTGTCGTAGATATAGAATTTTTCCACTCCCTGCTGCCGATGCCATTTAATCCATTCTTGGAAATAAGGGCCTTCATCCTTGGCTATTGCGCAGATTGACAAAAAGTATTCAGGGGAAGTGTGGGCATTGTTGATTTGCTTCTTCAGATGTATGGCATTGAGAATGCCATACCTGAAAATGCCCCTCATCCTGTTCCTTGTCATCTTGTGAGGGATGATTCCCGCTAACGCTTCAGCAAATACCTTTTTCATCGACTAAATCTCAAAACTGGACTTTTCGGGAAGAATCTGTTGAAAGGCGTTTCGAATATTTCCCATGACAAGGTCGTAATCGCGTATGTGCACATTGTCATTCAAGCAGATGAGGGTATAAGACTGCTGTTGTATCGCTTTCACGGCTTGTTTGGGCCGAACCATCAGCGGAAACATTTTGGTGTCTTTGTAGGTGTTATAGGGTTCAAAATTCCCTTTGCAAATCTGCCAAGTGCGGAAAAGTTCGGGTGTATAATCGGTCAATGCCCTGAATCTGTTGGAAGATGTTTCGGTCAGCTCTTTTTCGGCCGCTGCCCATACTTCTTCAAAAGTGGATTTAAGATAGGGCTGGGCATTGTGGGGGACTCGCAGGGTGGTGAACTTGTTGTAGAACTTGAAAATGTAATTCCACCGCATCTTCATGCCATAGCTCTTGTCGAACCATTTGTCATGCCATTGCGCCATCACCTCTTTTTTGTCAAAATGGCGGTTGATGAGTCGAATGTTATTCTTGATTCTCACGTACCATTGTGACCATGACGGGTTATAGTCAAACACTGCGATGTCACAGGGCAAGCCATTTTTAAAGAAACGCTCTTTTTCCACGGTGTTAATCATGAAAAAATCATCGTTGAAGTACACAAAATGCTCGGACAGGGTGGGTATTTTGTGCAGATAGCGTTCAATGACCACAGAGTTATAGGTGGGCAAAAACTGTGAAGGGACAAAATCAGAATGATTGACGAGATGGATTTTAGGATTATTCACATCCAGCCATTCGGGTGTTTGGCCACTGGTCACGAAATGGATTTTTCTTACCCACGGGGCAAATTTTTCTACCCCGCGGAACCAATACCTGAGCAACCCGTTGTCTCGGAACCGAGCTTTAGAAACCCCATTCTTTGAATTATTCTTATCCTTAGAATATTTAAAGAATTCGGTTTGCCATTTCGGGTCGTTCATGTCAACCCAGGTGATAATAAAATCAATATCCATTATTGCGATACTAATGTCAGTCTGCGATTTTGATGATTGGACTTGCGGCTGCAAAGGTAGTGTTTTTAATCCTAAAACAAACCACACCACCCTGATTTTTTCCCATCAGGGCGGTGTGTGTTGACGGTTTCTTATTCGAAGATGGGTGTGCCGATACAGCCGTTGGGGGCCTGGATGTGGAGCATGGCACAGACGGTGGCGGCGATGTCGGTCATGTGGGTGAGGCGTGAGGTCTCGCCTGGGGTGACGTGCCAGCCCATGAAGATGAGGGGGATGTGTGAGTCGCTCTGGCTCCACGAGCCGTGGTTGGAGCCAGCCCACTCGGTCTTGCCGGCATACACGCCTGTGCGTGGCACGACATAGATTTCGCCGCTGCGCTCGGGGAAGTAACCGAGCTTGATGCGCTCCTTGAGGATGGTGGGGATGGGGTAGGAGTCGATATGCGCTATGTCAATCGCCCACTGGATTTCCTCAGGCTGCTCGAGGGCTTGACAAGCGGCTTTCATGACCTGGTCATAGTCCAGACGGGCGCTGTCGATGGCCTCGTGGTTGAGGTAGAAGGTGTATTCCATCTCCTCCTTGAGCAGGCGCTTCACGCCGAATTGCTGCTCGAGCAGCTTGTTGGCGGCGATGAGGGCGTCGGGGTTGTGCCAGCATGCGCTGGGCAGTCCGTGAGCCGTCATGCGGGGATAACTGTGTGTGCCGCCATGGTCGGCGCTCAGGAACAGCAGATAGTTGCCGCGGCCGATGCGCTGGTCCAGCACCTGGATGAAATGGGCAATTTCGCGGTCCAGCTGCCAGTAGATGGAATCCACCTTTGGCGAGTGAGTGCCGTAGTAGTGGCTGCACATGTCGGTGTTGGACACGCTGATGGCGAGCAGGTCGGTAGCCTCGCCTTGTCCCAGTTTCTCGTTGATGAGGGCCTGCTCGGCCATGGCGAAGGTCAATGTCGTGCCTATGGGCAGGTTATTGAGGTCTTGGGCGAGTTCGTCGTGGTGGCGCTTGTTGAAGTCGCTGACCCAGCGGGGCAGTTGGTTCATATAGTAGGTGCTGGTGACGAACGAAGCGCTGCCCTTGTCATACCAGTAGGCGCCCACGGGATGATGTCCTGCGGGCAGGATGGCGGCGCGGTCCTTGAGGGCGATGCCTACGGCGCGGCTCTTGAAA
>DAIREJ010000187.1:0-4115 GCA_036795635.1 Sodaliphilus sp. | reverse complement strand
GAATGTTTTTGCTGGCCACCGTGGGGTCGTCGCTGAAGAATTCCTTGCCGTCGATGAGGATTTTCTTCACCTCCTTGCCGTTGGCTGTGATCTTGCCGTCGCTGCCCACCTCGACGCCCGGCAGGCGCTTGAGGAGGTCCTCGACCACGGCGTTGGCCTGTGTCTTATAGGTGTCGGCGTTGAACTCGATGGTGTCCTCCTTGACAGTGATGGGGCTCTTCACGCCCACCACAACGGCCTCCTTGAGCATGATGGTGTTGGGATCCATGGTGACCACGCCGATGTTCACGTCGCGTCCGTCATCGCCCACGGTGACGTGCTTGATGACATCGTTGTAGCCCAGATAGGAGAAGCGCAACAGGTATTTGCCGGCCTTGACGCCCTTGATGTTGAAGACACCATTCATGTCGGTAGTGGTGCCCTTGACCATGGTGCTGTCCTTGTTGGCCATGAGGAGCCTGACAGTGGCCTCGATGAGCTCGGTCGTGTCCTGAGAATCGACCAGCACGCCGTTAATCACCGCTGTATGGGCGGCATGGGCCGCAAAAGGCAGTAACGCGCTAACAGCGAGTACCAAGGCAATCAAAAACTTATTCATGCTGTATTATTTATAGTTATTTATATACAATAATGTATGTTTTTATCGCCGCAAAATTAATTGAAAGCAATAAACAGGACAAAAAAAAACGCTAAAACTACCATTTTTGTAGACGAACAAGCATGAAGGCTGCTTTTTTGCGTTTTTTCGCACTACGTTTTGGTATTGTCGGCAAAATGCCGTACATTTGCACAAAAGTAACTCTATATCATACTGGAACATGAGTAAAGTCATTATCATCGGATGCGGTGGCGTCGGCACCGTGTGCGCCCACAAATGCGCGCAAAACCCTGACGTGTTCAACGAGATCGTGATTGCCTCGCGCAACCGCGCCAAGTGTGACGCCGTGGCACGCGCCATCGGCAAGGACAACATCACCACCGACCAAGTGGATGCCGACGACGTGGACCAGCTGGTGGCCCTGCTGGAGCGTCACCGACCCGACATGGTCATCAATCTGGCGCTACCCTATCAGGACTTGACCATCATGGAGGCCTGCCTGCGCTGCGGCGTGCATTATCTGGACACCGCCAACTATGAGCCCCGCGACGAGGCACACTTTGAATACAGCTGGCAGTGGGCCTATCGTGAGCGCTTTGAGCAGGCTGGGCTGACGGCCATCCTGGGCTGCGGCTTTGACCCGGGTGTGAGCGGCGTCCTATGCCGCCAAGCACCACTTCAGTGAGATGCACACCCTCGACATCGTGGACTGCAATGCCGGCAACCACGGCAAGGCGTTTGCCACCAACTTCAACCCCGAAATCAACATCCGCGAAATCACCCAGAAGGGACGTTATTGGGAAAACGGCAAGTGGGTGGAGACCGGCGCACTGGAAATCCACAAGCCCCTCACCTACCCCATGATCGGACCGCGTGAGAGCTACCTGATGTATCATGAGGAGCTGGAGTCGCTGGTCATCAACTTCCCCACCCTGCGCAGGGCACGCTTCTGGATGACCTTCGGTGAAGAGTACCTGACCCACCTGCGCGTGATCCAGGACATCGGCATGGCAAGCATCGAGCCCATCAACTACCAGGGCATGGAGATCGTGCCGCTGCAGTTCCTGAAAGCCGTGCTGCCCAACCCGCAGGACCTGGGCGAGAACTACACCGGCGAGACGAGCATCGGCTGCCGCATCAGCGGTACCGACAAGGAGGGCAAGCCGTTGACCTACTACATCTACAACAACTGCGACCACCACAAGGCCTTTGAGGAGACTGGCATGCAGGCTGTGAGCTACACGACGGGAGTTCCCGCCATGACGGGTGCGATGATGTTCCTGAAAGGGCTGTGGCGCAAGCCGGGTGTGCACAACGTTGAGGAGTTTGATCCCGATCCGTTCCTGGCAGTGCTCAACGAGCAGGGTCTGCCCTGGCACGAGCAGTTCAACATCGACCTGGAAGCGTAATACTTTAACTACAAATTGCGCGAATTCAACTGATTAGGCATCCGCGCTCATAGAGCCTCACGCTAAGACGCTAAGGCGCTAAGATTTATCTTTGGCATACGCATTCGCTTTTTGTCGGCGAATTAGAGGGATTAAACGGATGGCATACGCACACAGAATGCGTATGCCATCCGTTTAAACAAACGATATAGCAGTTGGCCATGTGGCACATAACCGTGCTGCGCACGGGAAATGAAAACAAATTAAAATTTTAAAATTATTTCTGAGGGAAGAGGGCGATGAGTCGCTCGTCGGCGGCACACCAGGGCAGGGTCGACAGTTCATCCCATCGGAGCCAGCAGCAGGCGGCATGCTCGCGCATGGTGAAAGCGGTGGTTGACGCCGTGCAGCGATAGGCGGCGAGGGTGATGGTGAAGTCGGGATAGTCGTGGGTGACGGTGGCGAGATGCTCATGCACCTCGACGTCAAGGTCCATCTCCTCGAGCAGTTCGCGGTGCAGGGCCTGCTGGGGTGTCTCGCCCGGCTCGATTTTTCCGCCGGGGAACTCCCACAAGTGGCTGGTGTAGCTGTAGCGGGTCTTGCCGCGCTGCATGCACAACACCTTGCCGTCGACCTCGATGACGGCAGCCACGACGTTATATTCTTTTTTAGGCATTAGGCTTTAGGAGTTAGGCTTTAGGTGGGTTATTTGATGAGGGTTTTGCCGGCGTCTTGCCAAGCCATCACTCCACCGTTGAGGTTGGTCACCTTGAAGTGATTCTCGGTGAGCAGACTGGCGGCACGGGCGCTGCGTCGGCCACTGCGGCAATAGACGGCGACAGGACGCTGCACGTCGAGCACGGCGGCGGCCTTCTCGACAAAGGCGCTGTCGTTCACGTCAACCAACATGGCGCCAGCAATGTGCCCCTCGTCGAATTCCTCTTGGGTGCGCACGTCAAGCAACTGCACATTGGGGTCGGCAATGAGCGACTGGAACTCATCAACATTGACGCTAGAATAGGGCGCGAGCAGCTGTTTATCGCCACGACCAGAGCCCTTACTGAAGATTCTTGCACACGAGATAAGGATGATGGTCACAACGGCCAGCATTAACAACGATTTAATGTCAATCATCAAGATAATCATAACACTGTATTCTTAGTAAATTGAGGCAAAGGTAATAAAAAACTGAAAGCTAAAGCCTAAAAGCTAAAACCTTTTTTTGTACCTTTGCTCCACCAAAAAAATAGGCTTATCAACATTACATCTTTATGGCATCATTTAAGCAACGAATTGTTATCGCAATCATTCTCGCTTTCACCGCCAGCACGGCGCTTGCCCAGTACTATAGCGGGGAACACACCTTTGATGGGGAGAACCACAACGAGGCGTCAGTCTCGTTGACGACAGGCAAAAACATCATCACAGGCCCCGCCATTGGCAACACCGTGCACTACAAGCATTACTTCAATGACCACTGGAGCGTTGACGGGGGAACTAACCTGCAGTACACCAAGGAGCTCTACGGCTTCAAGGCCAAGGGTGAGTACCACCTGAAGGTCATGGCATTCCACCTGTTCGCATCGGGTGAATACCTGTTCAACCACTACCACAAGTACAATACCTATGAGAACATAGGCAATATGTCGCTGCGCGTGGAACGCGGCTATTGGGACTTGACCTTGGGCGGCTCACTCATCAGCTACAGTATGTTGGGCGACCACTATGTTGAGCCGCTGACGCTCACCTTTGGTGCTCACGCCACATTGCGGCCTCGCACCCACTACTGGAATGTGGGATTACTGTTCCGCAACTATGACGACTTCTATTACGAGAACTGGAACATCAACTGGGGCCTGGATTTTTACTACAGGTTCAATCCCACATGGAAACTCTTCGGCGAGTTTAAGGTTCGATGAGCCAGCTGGCGAGCAAGTATGAGACAACAGGTAAAGTAGGTTTAATCTATAGATGGAAATAACGATGAAAAAGCAAACAATATATACCCTTATTATCAGCGCTTTATTGGCAGCAAGCGTCATATTCACCTCGTGTGAGAAAGTGAGCCCCACAGGCGTACTCATCGGCAACACCAGCGTTGACGACCGCGTGAAGCAGTCCCTGCTTTT
>DAIREJ010000186.1:3828-4123 GCA_036795635.1 Sodaliphilus sp. | reverse complement strand
CGTCTATTTCACAGGTGTTGTTCGCGACAAGTTGGGCCGCAAGATGTCCAAATCGTTGGGCAACTCTCCCGATCCCTTGATGCTCATCGACCGGTTTGGCGCCGATGGTGTCCGCATGGGTCTGATGTTGGCAGCTCCTGCCGGCAACGATATCCTCTATGATGACGCGTTGTGTGAGCAAGGTCGCAACTTCAACAACAAGATTTGGAATGCTTTCCGCCTTGTTAAGGGTTGGGAGGTGGCCGACGTTGAGCAACCCGAGGCAAGCCGTCAGGCAGTAGAGTGGTTCCGCAAC
>DAIREJ010000186.1:0-3812 GCA_036795635.1 Sodaliphilus sp. | reverse complement strand
GTTCCGTTTGAGCGATGCCATGATGGTGCTTTATCGCCTGTTCTGGGAAGATTTCTCGGCATGGTATCTGGAGTCGGTAAAGCCCGCTTTCGGTCAGCCCATGGACCGCGCCACGATGCAGGCGACGCTTGAATTCTTTGACACGTTACTGCGTCTGCTGCATCCGTTCATGCCGTTCATCACCGAGGAGTTGTGGCAGCACCTCGATGACCGCAAGAACGGTGAGAGCATCATGTATGCCCTCATTCCAGAACCCGAGGCCGTTGATACAGCCCTGCTCAAGGCGATGGCCGACGTCAAGGAAATCGTCAGTGGAGTGCGCAATGTGCGCAAGCAAAAGAATCTCCCCAACAAGGAACTGCTCACGCTGCAAGCTGTCGGTGGCTTGAACAATCCGTTCGAGGCGATCATCACCAAACTCGCTGGGCTTGAGAAGGTGGAGACTGTTACCGAGAAGGATGCTACAGCAGCAGCCTTCATGGTGGGTACCGCCGAGTTTGCCGTTCCTGTTGCAGGTAGCATTGATGTGGAAGAGGAAATCAAGAAGCTCGAGGCTGACCTTGAGTACACCCGCGGTTTCCTTGCCAGTGTGGACAAGAAGCTGAGCAATGAGCGCTTCGTCGCCAACGCCCCCGAGGCTGTTGTTGCTAACGAGCGAAAGAAGAAAGCCGATGCCGAGAGCAAGATAGCCACAATGGAGCAAGCCCTCAAGGCATTAAAGAATAATTAATTGTTAACAACAGGCATCAGGCATTAGTAGCCACAATTCTCTATAGCCTAAAGCCTAAAACCTAAAACCTATTATGGTCAATTCGATTTTGAAACCCGGTATTCCCGTGGCGTTGTGCAGTGACCATGCCGGTTATCCCACCAAAGAAGCCATCAAGCAGTGGTTGGATGCGCAAGGTATCGCCTATAAGGATTTCGGTACTCATAGCGAGGATAGCTGTGATTATCCCGACTTTGCCCATCCTTGTGCCTTGGCCGTTGAGAGTGGCGAGTGCTATCCCGGCATCGCCGTCTGTGGCAGTGGCGAGGGTATCAACATCACCTTGAACAAGCATCAGGGCATACGCTCCGCACTTTGCTGGCGTCTGGCGGTTGCACGCCTTGCCCGTCAGCACAACGATGCCAACGTCCTTGCGATGCCTGGCCGCTTTGTCACCGACGAGGAGGCTGTTATGATGGTCGCCGCATTCCTTTCGACCCCCTACGAGGGTGGGCGCCATCAGCGTCGCGTCGACAAGATTCCCGTCAAGTAAATTATACTGACATTTGATAAAGCAAGGAGGCTGTGCCAATGAAGAGCACAGCCTCCTTGATGTTTGGGTATATCAGGTTATAGTCCCAGAATTGCGGCGATGACGGCATTGATGTCCGCGATGTTGACTTCGGTGTCTTGATTGACATCGGGATAAATGCCCTCGCCAACCTCAGCACTCAGGATGGCTCCGATGACAGCATTGATATCGGCGATGTTGACTTCGCCGTCACGGTTCACATCAGCATTATCTACTATCGGTTCATTAACACGGCGATAGATAGTGATATCGTCAATGTTGACGCGAGAGCCCGACGTTTGGGTGATGCCGAAGCACACCGGCCAGTCGGTGTCGATGTCTAACACGTAGTGTTGCAGCGCACCCCTGGTAACGGTCACCGAACCTAATCCTATCCATGAGCTACCCTGCGTGGTACTGTAAGCCACCGAGAGTTCGGCATCGCTGTCGCTGCCGAAGCTGGCTGCATAGAAGCCGATGGCGACCACGTCCTCAACGCTCTCAAGCATGGTGATGGCACTGCTGCTGGATTTGCCAAGGCGGCATGATTGCTCGCCGTGGCTCAGGTTGTCGCCCCAAATGCCGGCATCCCTGAAATGCCAGTTGAAAGCGTTGCCCATGACTTGATCGGTCCAGTAGCCGCCAGTTGTGCAGCCTTCCCAGTCCTCAACGATGCTGTCACCCAATATTACGGGTGGCTCGGGATCATCTTTAGTGGCTGTGGCATAGACTTTGAACGAAGTGGAAGCCTCGCTGCTGCTCAAGGTCATTTCGTTATAGAACGTGCCTTCGCTGCTGGGGTTGAAGGTGACAGTCAACATCGTGCCGCTGTTGATTTCGTTTGCAGAGAAGTTATCGGCATTGACCGAGAAGTTGTCGCTATCACTGATTGTGAGGGTGAGGTCCTCAGTCAAATTTTTGCCTTCCAGATAAATCATATAGGTTGATTGGGCACCCACCGTGCAGGTTCCCATATCAAATGCTAAACCGTTTTGTGGCGCAGTGATTTGGGGTTGGGGATTATCTTCACCCCATGCCTCTCCTTGCTTGTTGCCCCAGATGTATTCGGCCAATTCGGGGTGATCAATGAAGGGGTTGCGGTTGCCCTGGATGCCGTGGACGGCGTCGTTGCGCTTGATTTCTTTCTCGCTCACGGGATCCATTCGCGTCCACTCCATCAGCATATTGATGGACCAAGTGGAGAAAGCCTTATAGCCGTTTGCGCTGTAGTTGAGCTGAGGGCTGCCGCTCCATGAGGGCAATTCATTCTTGTAGCATGTCACCATGTAGAAATAGGTGCGTGCAAAGTCACCCTTGTACTCGTCATCGGGTTCAAAGACTGTGCCCGAGTAACCGGGATAGGTGCTTGTACCCAATTTGCCTTTGCCGTACAATTTCCCGTTGGTCAGTCGTGTGCCGTTGGCACACACACCGAAGGGGTAGTTGCTGCGCTGATTGTTCACCCTGATGTCGGTGGGATACATGTGGAACAGGTCGGTGTACATGGGATAGCCATCATTAAACCAACTTTTGGGAAAGCTGTGCTCGCGGTTGAATCCTTCTCCCACGGTTGAAGCTGAACCGCCATGCTGACTGGGCTTGTATCGGCAATTGCTGTACATATCAATGATATAGCCCTGGTCGTCGGTGTCGGTGGTTACAAAAGCACTCCACAAGTCATTGTAGCTCAACTGCGTGTGGTTGCGGATGATGTTGCGCAAGGCAGTCATCAAACCTGCGTCATGCTGGCCCAATGCACTGTTGTAGTAGTTGGCGGGAATGCCGGCCAGTGCTGCAACAGAAGTGAACAGAGTCGCTGCAAGCAGAAGAGTGAAACGGTGAATCTTTGTCATGGCCATGTCTGTTTAATAAGGTTATTTCTTTTTCTTGTTGTCGCTGGAACGTTTAGCTGCGGGCTTGCGTGCCGTTGGTTTTCCTTGTTTGGCACTAGGCTTGCTGTCCTTACCGTCTTTCGCGTCCTTCGAAGCCTGCTGTTTGCGCACTTGGCCGGCCAGTTGACCGCAGGCGGCCGCAATGTCCTCGCCACGGCTGCGGCGGATGGTGCAGGTCACTCCCTTGCTGTTCAGGTAGTCGCGGAAGTAGGTCATGCGCTCGTCACTGCTGGTGCGTAGCTTCTCGATGCCGGGAATCGGATGGAAACGGATGAGGTTCACGCGCACATGCTCGTTGGGCAAGAGCTCACGCAGTTTTTCGGCATGCTGGATGTCGTCGTTGAACCACTGCCAGCAGATGTATTCCACCGAGAGACGGCGCTGATGGGCAAAATCATAGTCACCCAACACTTCCATGACGCGGTCGATGGGTGAGATGCGCTCGATGGGCATCATCGATGAACGCTCTTCCTGCACGGCATTGTGGACACTAACGGCAATATGGACACTGGTCTGCTCACACAGGATTTTTAGTTCTGGGAGCTTGCCCACAGTGGATACCGTGACACGTTTGGGACTCCAAGCCAGGCCCCACGGCTCGGTGAGGATGGCAATCACGCGCATCACCTCATCGAGATTG
>DAIREJ010000185.1:1217-4126 GCA_036795635.1 Sodaliphilus sp. | reverse complement strand
GCACGCTTGTAGGTGGCGAATCGGCGGGCAAAGCCGATGAGCAACGCATCAGGGTTGATTTTGTCCACAATGCTCGTGATGCGGGTGGGATCGCCCTGGTTCTTGAGCCAGCTCTCCATGAAGTCGCGCTTAACGAAACGGATGAACTTCTGCTTAAGCAGCATGCGCATCTCCCAGATTTTCTCGTCGGGGACATTCATCAAGGGAGCCCAGGTGGATTCCAGTTCCTGGTAATCCATGAATTCCTCGCCCAGCACCTCTTTGTAGAACACTTTCCACTCGCTGGCTGCCCAGGTGGGCATGTGGACGCCATTGGTGACATAGCCCACATGGGACTCCTCGGGGGCATAACCCTTCCAGAGACCCGCGAACATCTTCTTGGACACCTCGCCGTGCAACCAGCTCACGCCGTTGCTCTCTTGGGTGGTATTGAGGGCAAATGTGCTCATGCAGAAACGCTCCTCACTGCCAGGGTTCTCGCGTCCCATGTCCATCAGGTCTTGCCATGAGATGCCCAGACGGGCGGGGTACTCACCCATGTACTTGCCGAAGAGTTCCTCATCGAAGTAGTCATGACCAGCGGGGACAGGAGTGTGGACGGTATAGAGCGAAGTGGCACGTACAATCTCTAGCGCCTCGTTGAAGTTCAGTCCGTCTTCCTGCACCATGTCTACCAAACGCTGCAGGTTGAGCAGGGCGGCATGTCCCTCGTTGCAGTGGTAGATGTCGGCCTTGATGCCCAAGCGCTTGAGCAGCAGCACACCGCCGATGCCCAGCATATATTCCTGCTTGATGCGGTTTTCCCAGTCACCACCATAGAGTTTGTGGGTGATTTCGCGGTCATACTCGCTGTTGAGGTCGATGTCGGTGTCGAGCAGGTAGAGCGTCACACGGCCCACATTGGCTTTCCACACGTTGGAATAGATGATGCGGCCGGGATAAGGTACCTCGTGAACCAGTTGACGGCCATTCTCGTCAAGGACGGGTTCGACGGGCAGCTGGTTGAAGTTTTGCGCCTCGTAATTGGCAATCTGTTGGCCGTCCATCGAGAGCGTCTGGGTGAAATAGCCGTAGCGATAGAGGAAGCCCACAGCGGTCATGTTCACGCAGCGGTCACTCGCCTCTTTCACATAGTCGCCGGCAAGGATGCCCAAACCACCGGAGTAGATCTTGAGAGCGTTGCACAGACCATACTCCATGCAGAAGTAAGCCACTGACGGCAGATCCTTGCGCAACGGCTTCTTCATGTATTCCTGATATTTCTCATAGGTGCTGTCGATGCGAGCCATCATTGCGGCATCGGCCTGAATGGCCTTGACCTTGTCGCTGCTGAGACGCTGCAGCATCATCACGGGATTCTCGCTAGTGGCACGCCACGTGTCGCGGTCCAGGTCGTGGAAAAGCGTCTTTCCCTCGACATTCCAAGCCCACCACAAATTGCGGGAAAGCTCATTGAGGCGCTGGAGTTTGCCGGGTAGTTCAGAGTTCACAGTGATATTTCTCCACTGCGGTTCATTGCTGTTACTGACTTTAATTTTCATAATAATTATAATGTTTTGATTTTATTGCTGATTATTGCGCTCTTGGGCCACGTCAAGAGCCAGGTTGTAAGCCTTGTCATAGTACTTGATGAAGTTCTCCCATGAAGCCAGTTTGCTGGTGTCACGGGCGCCTTTCCTCACCGACTGCATCATCTTGGGTTCCATCACGTAGAGGTTGATGAGGCCCGAAACGACGGTCTGGACAGTGTCCGCATAGTTGCCGTCGGCGCGATGAACCACTTTCACACCGCTCAAGTCGCTATCGTCGCCAACGTTGTCCAATACCCACTGGCCAAAGCCGGCAAGGTCGGTCGTGATGGTTGGTACGCCAAAGGCGGCACTCTCAAGGGGAGTATATCCCCAAGGCTCGTAGTAAGAGGGGAATACCGCAGCATCCAAGCCAGCCAGCAGGTCATAATAGGTCATGTTGAAGATACCGTCATTACCGTTCAGGTAGGAAGGCACGTCAATCACGGTAACCTTGTCCTGAGACTCGTTGTGGATAGCAAGCGCGTTGATGCGGTTATAAACTGGGTCGTTGTCAGGGTTATACAGGTTATGGGTGATGACCGGGTCAAACAAGCGATGAGGCTTGCGTGAGGCCATGTTGTCCACCAGTTCGGGGCGGGGCGATTTCATCCAAGCGGGAACAAGGACAAAAGCCACCACTTTGCGCTGCAGGCTTGTTACCCTATCCAGGGCATCGCGCAGCGATGAGAGGGCGTCGAGATATACATCAATGCCCTTGTTGCGCATCTCCAAGCGTCCCGAAGTGGCGATGATCATCGTGTCTTCGGGAAAGCGTTGCCCTGTGAGAGCACTCGCCACTTTAAGCATCTGCTTGCGGGCTGCGGCACGCTGAGTGGTGAAAGCGGTTCCCTTGGGCACATAATGCTGCTCAAAGGCGTTAGGCGTCACCAACGGCCGACGTTCCAGCAGCTGTTCGCACTCGCGGGCAGTCACTTCGCTCACCGTAGTGAAAGCGTCTGCAGCATGTGCAGCAGCCTTTTCCAGAGAGTGCTTGGACTGCATGTTCAATTCTCCAGCCATTTGGTCACCAAAGTAACCGGGCATGTAGTCATACAAAGGCTTGCCGTTGCCGCAGATGCTGCGCCCAATGCTTGTGGCATGGGTGGTGAAAACGGTAGCCGCCTGAGGCTGATGAGCCTTGACATGCAACAAGCCCATGCCCGTAGTCCACTCGTCGAAATGGGCGACCACTTTTAGGTCAGGATTGTCTTTCCACTTGATGATGCTCTCGATGACAAGGGCAGAAGCGTAGGCAAACATGCAGGACTCGTCATAGTCGCCGTAGGCATGCAACGAGTCCACGCCATAGCGGTTCCACATCTCGGCATAGAGCTCATT
>DAIREJ010000185.1:0-1207 GCA_036795635.1 Sodaliphilus sp. | reverse complement strand
ATAGGTCACCAGTACCGCAAGTGGTTTGCCTGGGACATCCCAGCGCCCTACTCTCACCTTCACGCCACTGGGCAGATGCGACTGACGCTGCCATTGCGCAAGCGGCGTCTTGCCCTCGATGAACGACGGTGACGGATTATCGGACGTCCACAGGTCGGGTCCGATGAAGATGAGGTTGTCTTTATATCTTTTCTGGAGTGTCTTTGCCTTGGTCGAGAGTACCGCATAGATGCCTCCCACCTTGTTGCAGACCTCCCAGCTGGTTTCAAACAGTAAGTCCAACATTACTCAGTAGTTAAACATTGTCATTTCGGGCTGCAAAGATACAAAAAAAACATTAAAAATCCATTAGGTTCAATGAATTATCAGATGCTTTGCGTGCAATCGTTTTCAACTGTGAAACGAAGCAAGCAGCCATCAGGCAAAAAAACATGGCGCACTGCCGTCAAGCAATGCGCCACGAATGGTTAATTAGTCTTATTTGTCGTAATTGCTATTTTACTTCACTTCCTCGTAGGTGGTGTCCTCAACGTTGTCGCCACCCTGACCCTGAGAGGGGCCTTGCTGAGGACCACCCTGGAAGCCACCCATGTTATTGGGATCGAAGCCTGCACCGGGCTGGCCCTGTGCGCCGCCTGCCTGCTGATACATCTTCTCGAACAGGGAGTTCAGTTCGGCAGTTGCAGTGTCGATGGCAGCGAGGTCTTGGCTCTTGTGGGCATCCTTGAGTTTGCCCAGGGCACCCTCGATCTGGCTCTTGATGTCGGCGGGCAACTTGTCACCGCTGTCCTTGAGCACCTTCTCGGTTTGGAAGATGAGGGCATCGGCGCCATTGATCTTGTCGATGCGCTCCTTCTCGGCGGCATCGGCGGCGGCGTTGGCGGTAGCCTCGTCCTTCATGCGCTGGATTTCGGCGTCGCTCAGGCCGCTGGAGGCCTCGATGCGGATGCTCTGCTCCTTGCCGGTAGCCTTGTCCTTGGCGCTCACGTTCATGATACCGTTGGCATCGACCTCAAAGGTCACCTCAATCTGCGGGATGCCACGGGGTGCGGGTGCAATGCCATCGAGGTGGAATCGACCCAGCGTCTTGCAGTCTTTTGCCATGGGACGTTCGCCCTGCAGGACGTGAATCTCAACCTCGGGCTGGTTATCGGCAGCGGTCGAGAAGACCTGACTGCGACGAGCGGGAATAGGGGTGTTGGCCTCG
>DAIREJ010000184.1:0-4130 GCA_036795635.1 Sodaliphilus sp. | reverse complement strand
AGGGTTTGACCTACGCTTACGCTGACCGTAAGAAGAAAAAACGCAACTTCCGCGCTTTGTGGATTCAGCGCATCAACGCTGCCGCACGCATGGAGGACCTCTCCTACAGCAAGCTGATGGGCCTGATTCACAAGTCCGGCATCGAGATCAACCGCAAGGTGCTCGCCGACCTGGCAATGAACAATCCCGAGGCTTTCAAGGCTATCGTTGACGAGGCAAAGAAGCACGCCTAATCAACACTGGTTCATACCAAAGTATTAAATTCCGCAAAATGCTACCAGGCTCCAAGAGGGTTTCCCTCGAGGAGCCTGATTTTTTGTAGGTGGTCAAAATTAGTAGGTTTTTTGTTCGATGGTTTGCATAATTATTGTATTTTTGTGGTAAGTTTTGATACAACCCTCCAAGCCTGTAATAGATAGGTAAGCTATCTTTTTGTGTATTAACATATTATTAACTTAACCCGAGTATTAACTATGAAAAAAGTGTTATCTCTCCTTTTTGTCGCCCTGCTGGCAATGACTGCATGGGCCGACACGGTTGTCACTGTTGATTTCAGCCAACAGAACTTCAACGATCAACAGCAGGTTCACGAACTTAACATTGATGGTGTGATCCTTGGCTTTGACAAGGGAAGCAACAGCTACAATCCTCCAAAGTATTTCAACACGGGTGCGAGCATTCGCTTGTATGGTGGTAACACCATGAAGGTAGTCGCTGAGCAAAACATCAAGAAGATTGATTTCACCTTTGGCGAGGGTGACGGAAGCAATGACATCCTGTGCGATGTGGGCGATTACAACAAGGCTGGCAAGCAGTGGACCATCGGTTCGTCTGATCCCTCTAAGCAAGTCATGTTCACCATCGATGGAACCAGCGGTCATCGCCGCGTCCATCAACTCGTCATCACCATCGAGGATGCCAATCCCGTGACCGAACTCGTGCCTCCCGTGTTCCATCCCGAGGACGGCACCACTTTCACCAACAGCCTTGAGGTGACCATCACTTGCCCGACACAGAATGCCGAGATCGAGTACTATGAGGTGATTGACGGTGAGATTGACTGGACAACCTACAAGTACTACACAGGTCCGTTCTATGTGACCGAGACCAAGACCTTTGCCGCCTTTGCCAAGAAGAGCGGTGAGTATTCCGATGAAACCTATGCTACCTACACCAAGGTTGAGCAGACCGTCGAGGCTCCCGTGTTCACCCCTGCAGCAGGCGGTTTCTATAACAGCATCAATGTCACGCTGACCTGCGCTACTCCCGGCGCCACGATCTTCTACAGCCTGGACAATGAGCAGTGGAGCCAGTACATTGATCCCATCCCCGTGACCGACGACATCACCATTTGGGCCAAGGCCAAGGCCGGCGACGTGGTGAGTGAAGTCGTGAGCGCCACCTACACCAAGTTGCCCGACACTACGGTTGACGTGACCTTTGACGCCAGGTATGACAAGGGAGATGGTGACACGGAGCGTCATGAGTATACTGTTGTGAAAGAACTCGTTACCATGTATGTGGGCGACGGTACGGTTTACGATGACCACTATCGCATCTATGCCGGTGCTGAATACTACTTTGAGTCGGCAGGAGCACCCATCATCAGAATTGAGTTCCACGGCATGAGCAACAACACTGCCAGCAACCTCTCGTTGGCCGACGGTACCACGGGAACCTGGACCACCGATGGCACTGACGGTTTGTGGGAAGGCAGCGCTCAGCACGTTGAATTCAATGTCAATAAGCAGGCGCGTTTCACCACGATTATCGTGACGCTGGCCGGCCCGACTCTGTTGCGCGGTGACGTGAACGGTAACGGCTCGGTCAACATGGACGACTTGACCGCCTTGATTAACTATTTGGTGTATGGAAGCCCCATCAATCACGAAAATACAGCCATCTGCAACAGCCTTGACGACAATGTTGTCAACATGGACGACTTGACTGCCCTGATCTATTACCTGGTTTACGGTGAATGGAATGAATGATGCTTAGGGCCTGCCATCTTAGGATAGTAGGTAACTGAATAACAAAAGGTTGGATGACCACATAATCATCCAACCTTTTTCTTTCGTCGGGCGGCTCACGCCCTGTAGTAGCAGCTTATCATTCTCCCTTATACAGGTTGATGTAGTCCATGATGTTGTCGATGGCTTCTTGACGCATGTCAAGGTGCAGTGAGCCGTCGTGCAGCACATCGGCCACCACGGGATATATCTTGCTCCAGTCGTTGTCCAAGTAGTTTTGGGCATCAATCAAGGCTGAAATGAGCGCAACGCTGAAACTCTTGTCCTTGTTTTTCTTGACAGCCATGTGTCCCAATTCGCGGGCCGCCTTGACGTCAAAGTAGTTGCTCATGGCCTTGGCATAGGCATACACTGCCAGGGTCTTGGCATCGAGTTTCTTGACTAGTTTGGCCTCGTTCTTGACGTGGTAGCGTCCCATCAGGTATTCACACAGTTGTGCTCCCATCGTGGTGCCGTCAAAGTTCCAGCCGATTTTGTTCACCACGGCCAGGCGAACGTCGACCGGAGCGTGCTTGTCGGCCAGGAAATTGAGCAACGTGGTGGGGATGTCGTTCTGCATGAGTTCGTTGGCAGCCTGCACCATCTCATGGTCAGAATAGGCCTCGGCAAAATGCGTCGAAGTCAAGGGCGAGTCAGCCCAACTGGCGGTAAACGTCAGCAGTAATGCGATAGCAGTGAGTAATCTTTTCATAGTCGTTTGTCGTTTTAGAGATATGATTGTTTGTGCAAAGATAATCATGTTTTTTGTCATTTTGTGGAAGTTTTCAAAAAATGCCACTAAATTTGCAAATTGTAAAAATGGAATATTACCTCGCACGCAACGGCTTGCTGTCGCGTGCGAGGGATATATTTTGTTTGAAAAGATATGTCTATAAACTATAACTAAATGATAATGACATTATGAACAAGAAAATCTTTTTTAAGACCATGTTTATCCTGTGCATGATGGTGTTGCCGTTAAGGACTATTGCAGATGATTACCTGCGTGGCGATTGTAACGAAGACGGCACTGTGGGCATGGACGACCTGACCAGTCTGATCAACTACCTGCTCACGAATGTGTGGCAAGATGAACCGTCTCAAGTCAAAACTTTCACGGCCAATGGCGTGTCGTTCACGATGATGTCCGTCGAGGGTGGCACCTTCATGATGGGCACAACCGAGGAGCAGTCTGGTCCTCAGAGTAATGAGAATCCCGCGCACCAAGTGACTTTATCAAATTTCTATATGGGTGAGACCGAGGTGACCCAGGAACTGTGGCTCGCCGTGATGGGGACAAACCCGAGCAGCTTCACCGGCGACCTGCAGCGACCCGTGGAGCGAGTATCGTGGAATGACTGTCAGACTTTCATCACCCAATTGAATGCCCTGACTGGGCAGCAGTTCCGTCTGCCGACCGAGGCCGAGTGGGAATTTGCAGCCCGTGGTGGCAACCAGACTCACGGCTTTCAGTATTCAGGCAACAGCGACATTGACATGGTGGCTTGGTATGGTGGCAATTCGGGTAATCAGACGCACCCTGTCGCTACGAAGCAGGCCAACGAGTTGGGTTTGTATGACATGAGCGGCAACGTGTGGGAGTGGTGTCAGGATTGGTATGACGCTGACTACTACAGCGATTCTCCCTCAAATAATCCTACAGGCCCTGAAACTAGCTTATACCGCGTGAATCGTGGTGGTTGCTGGTTCATCAGTGCTGCACGCTGCAGTGTGACGTACCGGGGCAACTGCTCGCCGTCGAACGCGTACTACAATATGGGTCTGCGCCTCGCCCTGTGATGATGAACAAAGGTAATAGCTGATAGCAACAATGGTTGGACACGAAAAGTCCAACCATTGTTGCTATATATAGGATGTTGTGTCTTTACTCCTTGACCAGCAGTGTGCCAGTCTTGCCCTGCAGGGCCTCACGAGCCTTGTCGAGCGAAGTGATGAGGGCTGTGCCGCCCGTGGTGTTCTCCACGAAGCTGATGCACGACTCCACCTTGGGCAGCATGCTGCCGGGGGCGAAGTGACCCTGCTGGATGTACTCGCGGGCCTCGGCAATGGTCATGCGGTCCAGATCCTTCTGGTCGGGCTTGTTGAAGTTGATGGACACCT
>DAIREJ010000183.1:0-4130 GCA_036795635.1 Sodaliphilus sp. | reverse complement strand
AAACAAAAATGAATGATTATTTACCAACAAGTGGTGATTTTTCTCTCGTGAACCCAATGCCACTTTAGTGCCATTGGACAAGAATGCGATGTCTCTAAACTTAGCTGCCCGTTATTGACCATCAGTGAAAAAGCAATGGGTGTCCTCCACGCGGTTGGCATGAAAGACACCCATTGCTCGTGAGTTGCAGGAACAGCTTCTTATTGGTCGTCGTTGGTCGATGAGGACGGGTCTTTGGGCTCGTCGCTTATTTCGCGCAGTTGCTTGATGTAAGCCAACTCATGGATGGCATAGTCGGCGTTGTCGCTCTCGTCCAGCATCCGGGTGAAAAGTTTCTCGGCTTGGTCCAGCTGATTGAAGTTGATGAGGGAATAGCCGCGGCGACGGCGCAGGAAGTTGATGAACTGCCTGATGTTCTCGGGCACTTCATCTTCTTTTTCAAAGTTGCGCTTCACTTCTTCCATCACGTTATCGGTATAGGAGAACAGGCGCAGGTCCTTGCCGTTGGCCATGGCATTGACGAGTTCCATGGTGTGCTTGATGTTGCCGTCGTTAGACACGAGGTCCAGATAGAAGAAAGCCTGCTTGTAAAGACCCAACTCGTTGTAGCAAAAGCCCAGTTTGTAGGCTGTATCCATGAACATGCGCTTTTGGTCGCTGTTCATCTCAAAGAAGCCTCTGCGATAGCTGTTGAAGACGTTCTCGAGGTGCAGGATGGCCTCGTAGAAGCGGCGGCTGTGGAAATACTGCTGTCCCCAGTACAGGTTGTAACCCACGTCGGCTTTATCGGCCATGAGCAGCAGCCACTGTTCCTCACTGAGGGCGTCGGCCTCACCGTTCTTGGCCTTGATCTGGGCATCGGTCCACATGTACTTGAATTCCTCGTAATGCTGTGACTCGTCGTTGCGCTCCAGAGCAATCAAGACGCTTGTGCTGTGGGGCACGCGTTCCTCGTTGCTCAACGAATTGAGGCGGCTGATGTTGCGCACGGGCAGCGTGACGGTGACGCGGGTATAGAGGCAGTGGTCGTTAGCGCCTTCGGCCGTGAGCGCGATGGTGGCCATCATGGGCTTCTCATCAAGGCCCAGCTTGTAGTGCAGGTCGATGGTGGCATAATCGTGAGCGAATTCTGCTTCCTTGCCCTCGCCCTTGATAAGGGCGTGCCTCAGGTCAAAACGGCGTATTTCCTGCTCATCCTCCAGCCTGTCGTGACTGTCGGCGGTGTTGACGTTCATGCCGATAAAGCGTGCGTTGGGCAGCGGGGCGATGGTCTCGAGCAGCGTGTCTAATTCAAGTGGCTTGGTGCCGTTGTAATGCGGTGCGGTCTTGTGATTAATGACGAAATGGTGCGATATTTCCTGGCAACGCAGCAAGAACATGTCGCGCTGGTTCTTGTAGAGTTCGCTTTCCAAATCGCTGGTTTCGTAGTTCTTGGCTTGGTCCACCGCGTCGTCAAAGTCCTTAATCCAGTCCCGCTGGAAGCGGAAAACGGCACTCAACTCATTCTTCATTTCGTCAGGGTTGATGCTGTTGTTGAAGAAGGAGATGTGCACGTTCACCTCGTTCTGCTCATGGTCGATGGAGTAGGAAAACTTGAACAGGATGTTTTTGTTGTTGCGCTCGTTGCACTTGGAACGCACTAGGTCCAACTGGTTCATCGGGAAGGAGGCAATGCAGGGGTAGGTGATTTCCACGCAGTCATCTTGCGGGCGGAACGATGCGACAAAGTGTCCGGCTTGAAAGTCAAACCGGATGACCGTGGCGTTGTCCTCTTTTTGGGTGTCGTAGGTGCAGTTGCATTCTTTGAGGAAGCTCTCAAAATTCTTGATGGCAGATTCTTTTTTTCTCCTGATGCGCATAGTGGTGAATGTGTTAGTTCGTTAATTTGTCGGTGTGATACGGGTAAAATGTATCTAATCACTGCAATTATCGTGCCAACCGAATGCCATGATGCTTGCATCGATGGCTGAGGTGCAGCCGAAAATATTTAATTATCGTGCCAACCGAATGCCATGATGCTTGCATCGATGCCTGAGGTGCAGCCTATAAAAATTATTATCGTGCCAAGGTGGGGAATGTGCCGCCAAAGTAGCGACGCTGCAGGCCCAGATAGGCCGCCGTGTCACTTTTTACCATTTCATGCCAGCGGTTCAGGCTGTCGCACAGGGTTTGCCGTTCCTTGGAAACCAACCATGACTGGAACTGTGACAGGCTGATGGGAACAGACCTGTCAAGGTTTTTCAGGTTCGCAGCCATGGCCCTTGCGATGGAGCGGTTGACGACGGCATACTTGATCTCACCTGCCGAGACCATCATCATGAGTTGTTCGGGGCCATACAGCTCTTCGACATGGACATAGATTGTGTCTCCAATTTCGCGGCTCAGGCTGGCAATGCGCTGCGCCATGGGTGAGCCTTTGACCACCCACACCGTGTCGCCCGCCAAATCCAACTGTGAGTGGATGGCATGACGGCTGCGTCGCTGCACGAGCACTTGCTGGTCGATGTAGATGGGCTCAGTAAAGGCAAAGCGTGCCGTGTCGCCTGCTGTCATCGGGAACTGTGCCACCACTATGTCATAATGTCCGTCCTCGAGTCCTGACAGGGCTTTCTCGAGTGTCACGATAGGGTGGAACTTCATGGGCTGCCCTGCACGTTGTGATATCAGGCGCAGCAGGTCGTAATTATAGCCGCCCAGCGTGTCATTGTAAGTGTAGTAGGTTACCGGTGAGTATTCAATGGCGATGTCGAGTGTGTCTCCGCCGCTGCGCATGGTCAGAGGATTCTCCTTGGGTTTATCACACAAGCTCAACGCCACCATGCAGCCCACTACTACAGCGAGCAGCGTGCCGTAAAGCATCAGTTGACCTTTTTTTGCGGAGTGTTCTTGCCTCATCATTGCCATCGTTATTTATCGGTGTGCAAAGTTACAGATTTCTGCCCATTCATGCAACACCGCCAGCCTGATTGATGGACTGGCGGTGTCGTTATGTTATGTGTTGCGAGATTTAGCGGGCGTTATAGGCTTCGAGCGCTTTCTCGAGAATGACAAGTGCACGCTTCAAGTCTTCAATCTTGAGCACGTAGGCCATGCGCACCTCGTCTTTGCCCAGACCGGGAGTGGCATAGAAACCGCTGGCAGGAGCCATCATCACGGTCTCGCCCTCATAGTTGAATTCCTCAAGACACCAGCGGCAGAAGTCGTCGATGTCCTTCACGGGCAGTTTGGAAACGGTGTAGAACGCACCCATGGGCATCGGGCAGAAGACGCCGGGAATCTTGTTCAGACCCTCGACCAGGCAGTTGCGGCGAGCGATATACTCGTCATAAACGCCCTTGTGGTAGGCCTGGGGTGCGTCGAGCGATGCCTCGGCAACTATTTGACCCAGTAGGGGAGGACTCAGACGAGCCTGAGCCAACTTCATGGCGGCGGCGCGCACTTCCTTATTGCGGGTGATGAAGGCGCCAATGCGGATACCGCACTCGCTGTAACGCTTCGACACGCTGTCGATCATGATGACATTATCCTCAATGCCCTCGAGATGCATGGCGCTAGTGTAGGGCGCATCGCTGTAGATGAACTCGCGGTACACCTCGTCGGCAAACAGGAACAGGTCATATTTCTTCACCAGGTCACGCAAACGCATGAGCTCCTCGCGGCTGTAGAGTGTGCCGGTGGGGTTGTTGGGGTTGCAGATCATGATGGCGCGGGTACGCTCGTTGATGACCTTTTCAAACTCCTCGACGGGAGGCAAGGCAAAGCCGTCCTCGATGTGGGTGGTGATGGTGCGTACCACGGCACCGGTCTCGCAGGCAAAGCCCATGTAGTTGGCATAGGCAGGCTCGGGAACGATGACTTCGTCACCGGGATTCAGGCACACCATGAACGCCATCTGTACGGCTTCGCTGCCGCCGCAGGTGACGATAATGTTGTCCACGTCCAGGTCGATGTCATAGCGTTTGTAGTAGCCCACCAGTTTCTCCAGATAGCAGGGGTAACCCTGTGAGGGCGAGTACTCGAGCACCTTGCGGTCTACATGCTTGAGCGCCTCCAGACCCTCCTCGGGGGTGTGAAGGTCGGGCTGACCGATGTTCAGGTGATAAACTTTGATACCGCGTTTCTTGGCGTCG
>DAIREJ010000182.1:0-4146 GCA_036795635.1 Sodaliphilus sp. | reverse complement strand
GATAAGAAATATGGTGCTCCCCACATCACCAAGGACGGTGTAACCGTTGCCCGTGAGGTGGAGCTGGAGGACGAATTCCAAAACATCGGCGCGCAACTCGTGAAGGAAGTTGCCAGTAAGACCAACGACGATGCCGGTGACGGCACCACCACCGCTACCGTTCTGGCCCAGGCTATCATCACCGAGGGCTTGAAGAACGTGGCTGCCGGCGCTAACCCCATGGACGTGAAGCGCGGCATTGACAAGGCCGTTAAGGTCGTTGTTGATGGCATCAAAGACCAGGCTCAGGAAGTGGGCGACGACTTTGACAAGATTGAGAACGTGGCCCGCATCAGCGCCAACAACGACGATGCCATCGGACAACTCATTGCCGAGGCCATGAAGAAGGTGAAACAGGACGGTGTCATCACCGTCGAGGAGGCTAAGGGTACCGAAACACGCGTTGACGTGGTCGAGGGTATGCAGTTTGACCGCGGCTACATCTCGCCCTATTTTGTCACCAATGCCGACAAAATGGCATGTGAGATGGAGCGTCCTTACATCCTCATCTTTGACAAGAAGATTTCGGGCCTCAAGGACCTGCTGCCCCTGCTGCAGGGAGCCGTGCAGGCTCATCGTCCCATGCTCATCATCGCCGAGGACGTTGATGGTGAGGCTCTGGCATCGCTGGTAGTGAACCGCCTGCGCGGCTCGCTCGAGGTGTGCGCTGTCAAGGCGCCTGGCTTTGGCGACCGTCGCAAGGAGATGCTGCAGGATATCGCCATCCTCACCGGTGGCACTGTCATCAGCGAGGAGACCGGCCTGACCCTCGAGAAGGCTACCCTTGAGATGCTGGGTACTGCCGAGAAGGTGACCGTTGACAAGGAGAACACCACCATCGTCAACGGTGCAGGAAACAAGGACATGATTGCCGACCGCATCGCACAGATCCGCGTCCAGATCGAGAATACCAAATCCACCTATGACAAGGAGAAACTACAGGAGCGTCTCGCCAAGATGTCGGGTGGTGTCGCCGTGCTTTACATCGGTGCACCCAGCGAGGTCGAGATGAAGGAAAAGAAAGACCGTGTTGACGATGCGTTGAGCGCTACTCGCGCTGCTGTCGCCGAGGGTATCGTGCCTGGTGGCGGTACGGCTTACATCCGTTGCCTCAAGGCCCTTGAGGGTATGAAGGGTGACAACGATGATGAGACTACGGGTATCCACATCATCCAGCGCGCCATTGAGGAGCCGCTGCGCCAGATCGTGGAGAACGCCGGACTGGAGGGCGCAGTTGTAGTGAACCGCGTCAAGGAAGGCAAGGGTGACTTTGGTTACAATGCCCGCACCGAGAAATTCGAGAACCTCTTTGAGACGGGTGTCATCGACCCCGCCAAGGTGGCACGCATCGCTCTGGAGAACGCTGCCAGCATCGCCGGCATGTTCCTCACCACCGAGTGCGTCATCGCCGAGAAGAAGGAGCCCGAGCCCGCAATGCCCGCCGGCGGTCCCGGCATGGGAGGCGGCATGGGTGGCATGATGTAATCTCCACTGACTGTTTTTTTCATCTTTATATGACTTTTCCCCTGTCGGCAGTGATGCCGTGCAGGGGATTTTTCACTTTGTGCCGCTAGCGCAAAGTGCTGTCTTTATTGCCGTTAGAAATACATTAATAAAAAAAGAGAAAAAAAGCAGTGAAAATTGCTGTTTTTTTTCTATATTTGCAGCCATTATAGACATAAACCAAATTATTCCAAAAACATAAACATTATGAACAAGCAAATCACATTGCAACAGGCCGTCGAGAAAGTGCAGGACGGCATGACCATCATGTTTGGCGGATTCTTGGGTAACGGCAGTGCCACCCAGATCATCGACGCCATTGTAGAGAAAGGTGTTAAGGACTTGACCATTATCGCTAATGACACCGCCTATGACGAGGTGGCTCACGGCAAGCTGGTCAGCAACCACCAGGTAAAGAAAGCCATCGTTTCCCACACCGGTACCAACAAGCAGACTGCTCTGCAGAAGAACGAGGGTACCCTCATTGTGGAATACGTTCCCCAGGGCACACTGGCTGAGCGCATCCGTGCGGCAGGTGCAGGCTTGGGCGGCGTGTTGACCCCCACAGGTCTGGGCACCATCATGGCCGATGGCAAGGAAATCATCAAGGTTGACGGCAAGGACTTCCTCCTGGAGAAGCCCCTGCGTGCCGATATCGCTTTCCTGCGTGCCAACATCGTTGACGAGTTCGGTAACATGGTATTCCTGGGCACCACCAACAACTTCAACCCGCTGATGGCAACTGCAGCCGACTATGTAGTCGTTGAGGCCGAGAAGTTGGTTCCCGTTGGTGAGATTGCTCCTGAGCATGTTCATGCTTCGGGTATCTATGTTGACGGCATCTACGTCGAGCAATAAGACAAAGAAGAATCAAAAACTACGAATTTCCCGAATTGAACAAGAACTGAGAAGTGCGGATGCCAATTAGTTAAATTCGAAATAATTGTGTGCGGATGCTATTAGTTGAATCAGCGTAATTCGTGGTTAAAAAAGAACATAACAGAAATGGAATACAAAACAATGATCAGACTGCGCATGAGCGCAAAGGATGCACACTACGGTGGCAATTTGGTTGACGGAGCACACATGGTGCACCTCTTTGGTGACGTGGCTACCGAGTTGTTGATTATGCGTGACGGTGACGAAGGACTGTTCTGCGCCTATGACAACATCGAGTTCCTGGCCCCCGTCTATGCCGGTGACTTCATCGAGGCCGAGGGTTGGATTGACCGCGAAGGCAACACCTCACGCCACATGGTCTTCGAGGCCCGCAAGGTGGCTCAGGCTCGTCCTGACATCAGTGCATCGGCTGCCGACATCCTTGACGAGCCCGTCATCGTTTGCCGCGCATCAGGCACCTGTGTAACTCCCAAAGATTGCCAACGCAAGAAATAAATCAAAAACTACGAGTATCCCGAATTGAACTAAAACAGAATGGTGTGGATGCCATTAGTTAAATTCGCGTAATTCGTAGTTAAAAATCAAAGAAAATGGACAAACTGATTATCACTGCCGCTATCTGCGGCGCCGAGGTCACTAAGGAGCAGAATCCCAACGTGCCCTATACCGTTGATGAAATCGTTCGCGAAGCCAAGTCGGCTGTTGATGCCGGTGCTGCAATCGTGCACCTGCATGTACGCTGGGACGATGGTACGCCCACCCAGGACCGTGCCCGTTTCCAGGAGTGTGAAGAGGCCATCCTCAAGGTGTGCCCCAATGTCATCCTCATCCCGTCGACTGGCGGTGCTGTGGGCATGACTCCCGACGAGCGCCTGCAATCGACCGACACGACTCCGCTCCCCGAGATGGCAACCCTCGACTGCGGTACCTGCAACTTTGGTGACGAAATCTTTGACAACACCATGCCCACCATGCGTGCCTTCGGCAAGCGCATGATCGAGCGCGGCATCAAGCCCGAGTATGAGTGTTTTGAGATGGGTCATCTCGACACCATCCTCACCATGGCGCGCAAGGGCGAGGTTCCCGGCAATCCCATGCAGTTCAACTTCGTGCTTGGCGTGCCCGGTTGCACCCCCGCAACTGTCGCTAACCTGTGCTGGCTCGTGAACGGCATTCCTGCAGGCTCCACCTGGACTGTGACTGGCGTTGGTCGTCACGCTTTCCCGATGGCTGCAGCCGCTATCGCTATGGGCGGTAACGTGCGTGTGGGCTTCGAGGACAACCTGTACCTCTCCAAGGGCGTGCTTGCCAAGAGCAACGGCGAACTCGTCGAGAAGGTGGTTCGTATCGCCAACGAATTGGGCCGTCCCATCGCTACCAGCGACGAGGCCCGCGAGATTCTGGGCTTGCCCAAGCGCGGATAATCCCACAAGGTCCCTAAAGACTTTAAGGACCCTAAAATCGACAAATTAAAAATACAATAATCGTTTAACACTTAAAAACAACAAACAAAAATGCAGAAACATGGAAACAGATTCGGTACGCACCGAGTAATCGAGCCCAAGGGCGTTCTTCCTCAGCCCGCCAACAAGCTGGACAATAACATGGACGAGATCTATGACAACGAGATCTTGATCGATGTACAGACCTTGAATATTGACTCCGCTTCTTTCACCGACATCCACAACTATGCCAAGCAGCAGG
>DAIREJ010000181.1:2991-4325 GCA_036795635.1 Sodaliphilus sp. | reverse complement strand
CGCGAACGGCATCTTGTTCAACCACGAGAGCGAGCGCCGCGGTGAGACTTTTGTGACGCGCAAAATCACATTTGCTGCAGCACGCATCGCCCATGGCTTGCAAGACAAGCTGTACTTGGGCAACCTCAACGCCCTGCGCGACTGGGGCTATGCACGCGACTATGTGGAGTGCATGTGGCTCATTATGCAGCAGCCCGAGCCCGACGATTTCGTGATCGCTACCGGCGAGTGCCACTCGGTGAGGGAGTTTTGCACGCTGGCGTTCAGTTATGCCGGCATTGAGTTGCAGTGGCAGGGCGAAGGCATCGACGAGAAAGGTATTGACAAGGCCTCGGGCCGTGTCCTCGTCGAGGTGGATCCCAAGTATTTCCGTCCCGCCGAGGTGGACCAATTGTTGGGCGACCCGACGAAGGCCAAAGAAAAATTGGGGTGGAACCCGCATAAGACCTCCTTCAAGGACCTGGTGCGCATCATGGTCGAACATGACATGCAGCACATCAAGAAAATCTACCACCTCCAATAACTGTGAAACAAGAAACTACGAATTTCACGAATTAAACTAAATCGTCATTTGATGAATTCGCGCAATTCGTAGTTGAAAATTTAGAATATGGAAAAAGATGCGAAGATATATGTAGCCGGTCACCGTGGACTCGTGGGCAGTGCCATTTGGAACAGCTTGCAAGACAAGGGCTACACGAACCTCATCGGCCGTACGCATGAGGAACTGGACCTGATGGATGCAGTGGCCGTGCGTCGTTTCTTTGACCAGGAACGCCCGGAGTTTGTAGTGCTTGCCGCAGCCCATGTGGGTGGCATCATGGCCAACCTGAAATACCGTGCCGACTTCATTTTCCAGAACCTCGCCATCCAGCAGAATGTCATCGGCGAGAGTTGGCGGCACGGCGTGAAGAAACTGCTCTTCTTGGGCAGCACTTGCATCTATCCGCGCGAGGCACCGCAGCCCATCGGCGAGGATGCCCTGCTCACTTCGCCCCTGGAGTACACTAACGAGCCCTATGCCATCGCCAAGATTGCGGGCTTGAAGATGTGCGAGAGCTTCAATCTGCAATACGGCACCAACTTCATTGCTGTGATGCCCACCAATCTGTATGGCCCGCGTGACAATTTTGACCTTGAGACCAGCCACGTCATGCCGGCCATGATCAGGAAGATGCATCTGGCCAAACTGCTCAACGAGGGTGACATGGTCGGCATCCGCGCCGACCTGGGGCGTCGTCCTGTGGAGCATATCAACGGCAACGCTGTCGATGAGCAACTCATGGCGCTGTTGGAAAAATCCGCGTGATTGTCAATAATCAGACGAACCTCCT
>DAIREJ010000181.1:0-2981 GCA_036795635.1 Sodaliphilus sp. | reverse complement strand
GCACTGGGGCACCGATCAGAGAATTCCTGTGGAGCGAAGACATGGCTGATGCCAGCGTCTATTGCCTGGAGCATATTGATTTTGATGACGTGCGCGGCACGGGCGACGAGGTGCGCAATTGCCACATCAATATCGGCAGCGGCAAGGAGGTCACCATCCGTGAACTTGCTGAACTCGTCAAGCAGACCGTGGGTTACCGGGGCACGATTGAGTGGGATGCTACCAAACCCGACGGCACGTTGCGCAAACTCACCGACGTAAGCAAATTGCGCAGCCTGGGTTGGCACCACAAGATGGAACTGGAGGATGGCGTACCAGCGCTGTACCGCTGGTATCTTGAGAATTGAGAGACATCAACAGCAAATAGTTACTGTCATCTAAAGAAAACGATATTATGAAGAAAGAACTGTCAGGAGGTTGCGGCATCGCATTACTTGGATTTGTAGTGATGATCATTATCTTTGGCGTTGTTGCGGTGTTTTCCATGCGCGCTGATGGAGAGGCTGGCGAGGGCGCTCTGGGGCTGATGGTCCTTATCGCAATACTGTCGCCGTTCATCTATTGGGGTTATTCCATGCTATTTAAGTCTCTGCACCCCGGTGAGACCGTGCGACTCACCAAGAAAGCGAAACAATATGGCGGCGGGGTCTTGCTTGCCTTGCTCGCTTTGATGGGGTGGGCTGTCATGACGAACAAGCCTGCCGTGAAGGAGGCCAAGCCCATTACCGAAATTGCCCAAGAGCCCAATGAGCCCAAAGACAGCGTGGTCATCACCGAGGTGATGGAGGGCGATCCCTATAAGGAGTTGGATGAACTCATTGGCCTGGAATCGGTCAAGGAGGAAGTTCACACGCTCGCCAACTTCGCCAAGATCCAGCAGCAGCGCAAAGCGCAAGGCCTGAAAGTGCCGAAGATGTCTTATCATCTCGTGTTCACAGGTAGCCCGGGTACGGGAAAGACCACCGTGGCGCGCATAGTGGCTCGCATCTACAAGGACCTGGGTATTCTCAAGAGCGGTCACACTGTGGAGACCGACCGCTCGGGACTGGTTGCAGAGTATGTGGGACAGACGGCAGTCAAGACCAATGCCGTGATTGACTCGGCGCTCAACGGTGTGTTGTTCATCGACGAGGCCTATGCCCTTGTGCCTGAGAATGCAGGCAGCGACTACGGTCAAGAGGCCATTTCGACGTTGCTCAAGCGCATGGAGGACGACCGCGACAAACTTGTGGTCATCATCGCCGGCTATCCCAACGAGATGAAGCGCTTCATCGACTCCAACCCCGGACTGCAGTCACGCTTCACGCGCTACATCAATTTCCCGGATTACACCGAAGGGGAGTTGTTTGATATCTTCAATCTGTACCTGACCAAGAACCAATACACGATTACCGACGATGCGGCGGCGTTGCTCAAGGAGAAATTCAGCTACGCTATAGCGACCAAGACTAAGAACTTTGGCAATGCCCGCTTTGTGCGCAACATCTTCGAACGGGCTGTTGAGCAGCAGGCCAACCGCTTGTCAACAAAACGCAGCATCGCCGACGAGGAACTTTCCCAACTGACAAAGGAAGACATCGAGAACGCCTTCAAAAAAAGAAAATAAACCAATATGAAAAGATTTGCCCTTACAATCATTGTGGCGCTTCTAGCGTTGGTGAATTACGCCCAGCAGGTGAGCGATGCCGAACTCACTGCCATCCGCGCTGCCTATAGTGACGCAAAACAGCAGGTGGAACTCAACAGCCATGCCCAAGAACAGAACGTGCCGCGCAGCGACATGGAAGTCGTGAGCCATTACGTCATTCCCGGCTGCGGACCCACCGAGGAGGTCATCCGTTACTATTTTACTCTTGATGAGGACCCTGAGGAGGGAACATGCGTTTACAAGCCTTATTTGATCACCAGGAGCTATAATGTGGCGGCACGCAAGTTCTACCAGGAGTTCCTTTTTGACAAGCAAGAGGCGACGCTGCTGTTTTTCTACCAGAGCAATGACGCAATGGACGGCAGCACCAACGAGACCCGCTATTACTACGGCAAACATGGCGTCCACCAGACCATCAAAGGCGCCGTTTCAATGGACGACACCTTCGCCGCCCGCCTCGCCGCCGACCTAAAAACCGCCTTTAACCTTTTGATAAACAAATAAATGAAGAAGATATTAAGATTAGTGGTATAAATGTTTCAGATGAAATGACAAATCTTGACAGGTCAATATAATTAATACTAAGACTGCACTCAAACAACATATCTAAATCCTTCGTTTACATTTTTTGCGGGGGATTTAGTGTTTTTTTAGAATTCAAAATATGAATGCTATTAAACTTGGCACGGAAATTGTAGTCTTAAAGGCGAACTCATAATTTTTGGAGGTTTTTTAGGGTTAAACATGATTGTCAGCATGGCTCGGGAGAGTAGTGCTGATTTTTCTTTTCGTACACTCGTGGCTGGTGAGGGAATAATTTGTAATTTTGCCACAGATAATCAACAACTGGAAATCATGACTGAGAAAGAGAAGATGCTGGCTGGGCAGCTGTATAGTGCGGTGGACCCGCAGCTGATCAAGGAACTGAATGAGACGAAGGATGTCCTCCAGGAGTATAATCGGTTGAAGCCGACTCAACGCGCTGAACGCACTGCAATGCTCAAGGCGTTGCTGGGACACGTGGGTGATGACAACATCCTGATCAACCAGCCGTTCTACTGCGACTATGGCAAGCACATCAGCGTGGGCAAGCGTTTTTTCGCTAATTTCAATTTCACGGTGCTTGACGAGGCGCTAGTGAGCATCGGTGACGATTGTTTCATCGGTCCCAATGTGGGCATCTACACAGCCTGCCACAGCACCGACCCCGTGGAGCGCAACACGCGACAGGAGTGGGCGCTACCGGTCAATATCGGCGACAATGTGTGGATTGGGGGCTCGGTGACGATACTGGCTGGCGTGACCATCGGCGACAATGTAACCATCGGCGCGG
>DAIREJ010000180.1:1146-4335 GCA_036795635.1 Sodaliphilus sp. | reverse complement strand
TGCTGCTTGTTTGTAGCAAATGCTTGTTCTGCAACTTTAATCAAGTCCATTGTTTATTGTATTTAATGTGTTAATAATCACTCCGCAATATACACAAGCCACTCTTTTTCTTGCCAGAGATTACGAAAAGCGGGGCAAAGGTAGCACAATTTCCTGAACTGGCAATGAAAATCCGCGATTTTTTTCATTATCTGCATTTTAGCATGGATTTTTCCCGCTTAAAAAAAGTGCGAATGATCAGGAGAGATATTCTTTGATGTAAAGTTCACATGAAGCCACCAGTTGGTCATACCTCTGCTGGCCGAAGCGTTCGATGAGTGGTTCGCGCAGGAACTGGTAGAGGCGAATGCCTTCGCTTCTACCCAAGACCTCGGCACACTTACAGATTTTCCAACGGTCAAAGTTCACTGCCACATAGCCTGGATAACGCTTCACACGCACAGGATAGAGATAACAAGACATGGGTTTGCGCCAAGTGATGCGGCCTTCACGATAGGCTTTCTCGATAGCACAGAGACACATGCCTCCGCGCTCATAGGTAGTGAAGACGCAGTTGGCTCCTCCCACAAGTTGCGTCACCAGTTCCCCTTCGACATCGACATAGGCCACACCGTACTCCTTGATCTGCTGTTGAGCCTGGGGCAAGAGATCCTCCCATACCTCGGGCAAAATCTGCTTGAGTTGCTGATATTCCTGTTCGGTGAGCGGAGCGCCTGAATCACCCTCGATACAGCAAGCGCCAAGGCAGTGTTCCAAGTCACAGCAAAAGAAACGCTCAACCAGGTCCAAACTCACTAATGTGCCGTCGATGTCAAACATAAACGATGGGCTTTAGGCGTCAACGAAATACCGTTATTCTTTCTCGACCAGTTCTGAAAGGGCGTGTTCCAGTTCAGTGCTTGACAGATTCAGGTGTAACTCACCCTTGTGGGCATAGGAGATGCGGCCCGTTTCCTCGCTCACGACAATAGCAATGGCATCGGTTGCTTGAGCGATGCCTTTTGCTGAACGGTGCCTCAATCCCAAGTAGCGCGGAATGTTGGTGTCGTGCGAAACAGGCAAAATACAACCGGCGCTCATGATTTTACTGCCTGAAATGATGAGCGCGCCGTCATGCAGGGGGCTGTTCTTGAAAAAGATGTTCTCGATGAGACGAGAATTGATGTCGGCATTGATGACGTCACCTGTACGCTCATAGTCAGTAAGCGGCATATCCTGTTGTATCACGATGAGGGCGCCCGTCTTGGTCTTAGCCATGTTCATGCAGGAATAAACCACAGGCATGATCCACTTTTTCTCGTCCTCGACCTCAGCCTTGCTCTTGAAAAGTTTCTCAAAGAACTTGAGACCCCGCCTTGAGCCAAGTTCAGTTAGGAATCGTTTTATCTCGTCTTGGAACAAGATCACCAAAATGAACAGTCCGATGTCGATGAACTTGTCCATGATTGTACCGATGAGACGCATATCCAGCATCTTGTACATCACAACCCAAGCGACAACAAACGCCAATACCCCCACGAAGATGTCGAGAGAGCCCGAATCCTTCATGGTGCGATAGAGGTAAAACAGTAATGTTGCAACCAGCAGGATATCAATCAGATCCTTGATGCTGAAAAGAGTAAAAAAAGAACTGTCCATTATTTTGTGATTTTATTATGATGGTTGATGCGTTGCTCCCGGAGCAACGAAGTGAGTTTTACAGCCTCGACCGCTGCCTTCACATCATGGACACGCAGGATGTGGGCACCTCGTTCAAGCGCCATCGTGTTAACAACAGTTGTACCATTCAAAGCGTCATCAGCAGTGCAATCCAACGGAGTGTAGATCATGCGTTTGCGAGAGACGCCGACCAGAAGAGGCGCCTCAAGCGCATGAAAAGCCTCCAGACACGACATCAGTTCATAATTCTGCTCAGTAGTCTTGGCAAAGCCGAAACCGGGATCCACGATGACATCCAAAACACCCATCTGACGCAACTCGTCGACACGTCGTGCCAGCCACTCCAAAACTTCAGCGGCGACATCGTCGTAACCGGTCAGCGATGACATCGTTTCAGGGGTGCCGCGCATGTGCATCAGGACATAGGGGACATGAAGTTGTGCCACAGTCTCGAACATCGCGTCATCAATCACACCTCCCGATATGTCATTAATGATGTCAACACCCCACTCTTCCACACAACGCCGCGCCACGTCAGCACGGTAAGTGTCCACCGACAGAATAACGTCAGGCGCCATGTGACGAATAATCTCAAGTGCCCACTGCAGGCGTTCCATCTCACCCTGTGCCGAAACCTGTTCGCTACCCGGACGAGTCGAACAGGCACCCAAGTCAAGGATGTCGGCTCCCTCGTCAAGCATTTGGCTGATGCGCTCGGTCAGCGTTTGCTCATCAGTCGCACGACTAACGCTAAAGAAGGAATCAGGCGTGACATTGACGATACCCATGACCCAAGGTCGCTGTATCTTGACCAAGCGTCCACGCAGGTTGAGACTATATGGTTTGAAAGGTAACATTTATCCTTTACTTTTCTTTAACATGCAAATTTACAAAACATTTTCGTTAGCCCAACTACTCAAGGCTAATTATTTGCCCCTAATCGGCAAAAGCAAGTACAAAAAGTGACAGTAAAGTGAATTTTAGGACTATCTTAATCATCGTAGAGTTATTTCTTTATCCGACAGGCTTGCGGTTCGGGAATTCTATGTAACTTTGCACTCAAATACGATAAGGCACTATGCAGAACATTCGCAACGTGGCCATCATCGCTCATGTCGATCATGGCAAGACCACACTGGTTGATAAAATGTTAGCGGCAGGCAACCTGTTCCGCGACAATCAGAATATGGGTTCGCAGATTCTTGACAGCAATGATCTGGAACGCGAACGCGGCATCACTATTCTATCCAAGAACGTGTCCATTTCTTACAACGGATACAAAATCAACATCATCGACACCCCAGGGCACAGTGACTTCGGCGGCGAGGTAGAGCGCGTGCTCAATATGGCCGACGGCTGTCTGCTGCTGGTTGACGCCTTTGAGGGTCCGATGCCCCAGACGCGTTTTGTGCTCCAAAAGGCTTTGCAGCTCGGACTCAAGCCCATCGTTGTCATCAACAAGGTCGACAAACCCAACTGCCGCCCTGACGAGGTACAGGAAATGGTGTTCGACCTGATGTGCAACCTTGA
>DAIREJ010000180.1:0-1136 GCA_036795635.1 Sodaliphilus sp. | reverse complement strand
GGACTTCCCCACCGTCTTCGGGTCGGCCAAGGAAGGCTGGATGAGTGAAGACTGGTCACAGCCCACCGACAATATCACCGCTGTGCTTGACGCCATCATCAACCATATTCCTGCTCCCGAGATGATCGAGGGCGATCCGCAGATGCTCATTACGTCGCTGGACTACAGCAGCTATGTGGGCCGTATCGCCGTGGGCCGTGTTCACCGCGGAACACTGACCGATGGCATGGAAGTGGGTTTGTGCAAGAAAGACGGCACCGTAGTAAAACAAAAGATTAAAGAGTTGCGCACCTTTGAGGGCATGGGACAACAGCATATCGAGAGCGTGAGCAGCGGCGACATCTGCGCCATCATCGGCCTTGAAGGATTTGAGATTGGCGACACGGTAACCACCGTCGCCAATCCCGAGGCGCTGCCCCGCATCGCGATTGATGAGCCCACGATGTCGATGCGTTTCTGCATCAACGATTCGCCCTTCTTTGGCAAAGACGGCAAATATGTGACCTCACGCCACATTTGGGACCGTCTGCAGCGCGAACTGGACAAGAACCTCGCCCTGCGCGTCGAGCGCACCGAGAATGAAGACGCCTGGAATGTGTACGGACGCGGCGTGTTGCACTTGTCGGTACTTATCGAGGAGATGCGTCGCGAAGGATACGAACTCCAAGTGGGTCAACCACAAGTCATCATCAAGACCATCGACGGTGTGAAATGTGAGCCCATCGAGGAACTGAGCATCAATGTACCTGAGGAATACTCCAGCAAGATGATTGACATGGTGACACGGCGCAAGGGTGAAATGGTGATGATGGATACCCAAAATGACCGCATCCACCTTGAGTTCAAGATTCCCTCACGTGGCATTATCGGCCTGCGCACCAACGTGCTTACAGCCAGTGCTGGCGAGGCCATCATGTCACACCGATTCCTGGACTATGAGCCCTGGAAAGGCGATATTTCCCGCCGTACCAATGGCTCACTGGTTGCTATGGAAGGTGGCACCGCCTATGCCTACGCCATCGACAAATTGCAGGACCGTGGCCGCTTCTTCATCTTCCCGCAGGAGGATGTCTATGGCGGACAGGTCGTGGGCGAGCACACCAAGGAGAAAGACCTGGTCATCAACGTCACCAAGT
>DAIREJ010000179.1:0-4392 GCA_036795635.1 Sodaliphilus sp. | reverse complement strand
TTGTTGTCACAATATCAAAAATCAGTAAAAGGCAATGAAACGTATAATATCCTTTCTCTCAGTGATTCTGCTGGTGATGACCATGCAGGGCGAGGTTATTCGGTTGGCTATTCTCAGTGATGTTCATGTCACCCCAGGTAATGCCAACGAGGGCAAATTGCGCGAGGCGGTTGCCGAGATTAATGCTGCCGGAGTTGATGCAGTGATGTTGACAGGTGACCTCACCAACGAGGGCAGCGATGAACAGTTGACCAACGTCAAGAGTATCCTTGACGGCATCACCCATCCATTGTATGTCATCCCAGGCAACCACGAGAATAACTGGAGCCAGAGTGCCTGCAAGACCTTCAACGACCTGTGGGGTAGTGACCGCTTCGTATTCTCTGTGGGGAATTTGCTGGTTGTTGGTATGAATTGCGGCCCGTTCATGAAGATGGGTGACGGGCACATCAAGCAGGAAGACTTGCTGTGGCTCGACAGTACGCTCACTGCTATGGTAAAACCTGGCATGAGGGTGTTGAGTGTGAATCATTATCCCATTCTTGACGACCTGGATAATTGTCGTGCCTATGTGGATATCCTCAAGAAGTATCCTGTCATCACTCACCAGTGTGGCCATTACCACACGTGGCGTCTTTATGAAACAGATGGCATCAACGGTGTGATGGTGCGTGCCCTTGACATGGGGGGAGGCAACTATGGTTACACACTCATGACCATTGATCTGGACCGCAACTGGATTTATGTCTATAATAAGGTGATAGGAAAGGACCCCGAGGTAATGTTTTCCTATCGCATCAATCTGGAATATTACACGCCGCAATTACCGCAGCACGACTATCAGGTGCCGCCACAGTTCAGTGTGCAGCGTGTTGTGGCGGATAACGCTTCCATCTTTACACGCGTGGGTGTGGATAACAAGAATCTGTACTTTGGCAACTCACTGGGCTACTGCAAAGCGGTGGACAAGACAACTGGTGCCTTGCGCTGGCAATACAAGACTGATGCGATGCTGTTTTCTCGCCCTGCCGTGAGTGACAAATACATTATTTTGCCCACCAGTGACAAGCGCCTCGTTTGGCTGGACAAGAAGTCGGGTAAACAACGCTGGGAATATGCTGCCGACGGCCCTTATGTCGCCGACGGCATTGTGCGTGGCGGTGTGCTGTATCAAGGTGGATTCAAGATCTTCCAGGCGTGGGATGTGAAGCGGCACCGCCTGCTGTGGCAATATGACTCAATCAACAACTACTGTCAAGCCGAACCTGTTTTGGATGGCAGCGATGTCATCTTTGGTGCTTGGGACACCTACTTGCGTTGTCTTGACAAGCATAATGGCGCCTTGCGCTGGCAGTGGAACAATGGTCGCAATGTCAACCTCTACAGCCCCGGTAACGTGGTGCCTGTTGTCACATCTGAGCGTGTCGTTATCGTCGCACCCGATCGTTTCACAACTGCCCTTGATCGCAGGAACGGGCAAGAACAGTGGCGCGAGAAGAACGAGAACAAGGTGCGAGAAAGCCTAGGCCAAAGTGCTGACGGCAAGATGGCTTATGCCAAGACCATGGACGGTGAACTGGTTGCCATGGGTACTGGAGACAAATACGACTTTTTGTGGAAGGTGGATTTGGGATTCGGTTATGAACACGCCCCTTGCATTGTCCTTGAACATGACGGTTTCATCTATTGTGGTTCACGACGTGGCATGCTGGCGGTAGTCAATGCCGCCACTCATCAGTTGGAATTCACCTATCCGTTGGGCTCCAGTGAGGTGAACGGCTTTGAGGTGGATGAGCGTGGGGATATCTATTGTTCACTCATCGAGGGCACCATCTGGCGCATCACAAGGAAATGATGATGCAATTTGACGATTTGCTTATTTTTATGTCTGATTTTTAGTGTTATTCTTTGCGAATTCTCAAATTTGCTATAAATTTGCAAGCTAAAGAGATGGCTATTATCATTTTATTAATATTTAATTTTTAACGCTTTATGAAAAAATTATCTTTTCTTTTCGTAATGCTGCTGGCATTTACTGTCAGCGCGATGGCACAAAGCACGGTGCCAAAGCCAATGAATCCCATTATGGACTATTGGGAGGAGGCATGGGGAACTTCCCAAGAATTCATGTATACAATTATTCCAATGTCTGTAGATTATGAGTTTCTTGATCAAGATTGCATGAGTTATAGTGTTTATCTTGACAATGATGAAATCTTTGTATTTACACCCGAAGAGTTCCCGCGTGATTTTACCGAACCGACAACTATTGTTCCTGTCAACAAGACAGGATTCTTTAATGACGGCACCACATTTCATTTTGAGAATCGCAATGCAATTACGGCTACCGAGAATCCATTTTTCACTTGGCGCATTGGTATGCAGGTTCATTATACGGTCGATGGCGTGACGAATTCTTCAGATATTGTATATCTGGAAGTCTTCCCGCAGATGCATGCCGCGACTCAGGTAACATCAACTTCCTTCCTTGCTGATTGGTCTAGTGAACCTAATTGCTATCAGCATGCAGGTTTTGTTGGTTATGATCTTTATATTACCAATAAAGCCACTCAAGAAACCATTGTGATTGATAGCATTCCTTCACTTGTTGGAACAAGGCCTTTTGCTTGGTATGATACAGAGGAAGAAGTAGAAATTGCAGGTGGTACTTATCTTGTTGAAGGCTTAACTCCAGGTGCAACCTATGAGTACTATGTCGTTAGTAGGCATCACTGGGGCGAACCAACTGTTGACATTCCCTCCAATGTCATGGAAGTAACCTTGCCGAATGCAGTGATCATGTCAGATCCCGTCATGCTTCCTGCCGATCCGGACTATGTTGAGTCCACCGCATTCATGGCTGAGTGGACCAACGAGACTCCAGCCCAGTATGTAACAGACTACACCCTCTATGTGAATGCAGGCAATGCTGCTCCCACCGCTTTGCTGACCGAGGCCTTCGGTGGCGTAACCGCTACAAGCGACGGTACAGCCCGCATCGACAGCAATTTGGACACTTACTGCGACAATGCCGGTTGGACTGGCACCTATGTTTACCAGGCTGGTGGCGGTGGCCTCAAGTTCGGTAATTCAAGCAATGGTGGTGGTCTGACCACTCCGGCTCTTGACCTGACCAACAGCAACGGCACTGTGACTGTGACCTTCAATGCCAAGAACTACGGCACCGACGCTACCACGGTAACCGTGACCTGCGGTGAGGTGAGTGAGACTGTGGAACTGACTGGCGAGGCTACTGACTACACCGTTACGCTCGAGGGTGTCACGGCAGCAGCCGATCAGCAGATCACCATCACCAGCAATGGCAGCAAGCAGCGCTGGTATCTCTACAACGTGAATATCAGTGTTCCCGGTGCTGGCGAGGGCTATGTGTTCGAGCACATCACCGACATGGGCTATGTTGTTACGGATCTTACTCCTGGTGAGACCTACACCTACTATGTGGTTGCCAACTATACTGATGGCACTAACGGTACTTCTAACACTCAGCAGGTTACCCTGCCGATGCCCGCAACTCCCGAGCTGATCGCTGATCCCGAAACACTGACGATGGAGGCCAACGTGGGCGGTACGGTTACCGCTACCTTCGACATCTTAGGCACTGATCTGACTAATGATGTGACCATCACGATTGCTAGCGAGAGCGGCATGTTCACAGTTAATCCTGCGACTGTTACCATTGCTGCAGCTGAGGAAGGTGCAACGGTTATAGTGACTTACGCTCCTACTGCTCCTGGAACTCACACTGCTACCGTTACTGTAGCTAGCGAGGGTGCTGAAAGTGTAACCGTGGCCGTGACCGGTACTGCTGCAATGGCTACCACAGCACCTGTGATGCTTCCTGTTGACGAGGACTATGTTGAGTCCACCGCATTCATGGCTGAGTGGACTGATGAAACACCTGCCCAGTATGTGACGGACTACACACTCTATGTGAACGGTGCTAATGGTGCAGCCACCTCTCTGCTGACCGAAACCTTCGCTGGTGTGACAGTTGAGAACGATGGCACGGCCCGCATCGACAGCGATTTGGACACCTACTGCGACAATGCCGGTTGGACTGGCACCTACGTTTATCAGGCTGGTGGCGGTGGCCTCAAGTTCGGTAATTCAAGCAATGGTGGTGGCCTGACCACTCCGTTGCTTGATTTGACCAACAGCAACGGCACTGTGACTGTGACCTTCAATGCCAAGAACTACGGCTCCGATGCTACCACGGTAACCGTGACCTGCGGTGAGGTGAGTGAGACTGTGGAACTGACTGGCGAGGCTACTGATTACACCGTTACGCTTGAAGGTGTCACTGCAGCAGCCGATCAGCAGATCACCATTACCAGCTCAGGCAGCAAGCAGCGCTGGTATCTCTACAACGTG
>DAIREJ010000178.1:0-4414 GCA_036795635.1 Sodaliphilus sp. | reverse complement strand
GCGGAGTGACCGAGATTCGAACTCGGGATACGCTTTTGACGTATACACGCTTTCCAGGCGTGCCTCTTCAGCCACTCGAGCATCACTCCATTCGTCAAATGCGGGGCAAAGGTAATACATTTTGGCTGATTATCGCAAACATTCCCTGTGTTTTTCCATTTTTTTCCTAAATTTGTGGCATGGAACACGATGGGCGACTGACAAATTTCAACCATACTGGTGGCGCTGACCGCCAAGATCCGCGCGTGAAGCAGCTGGCGCTGGATGTGCTGCGTTGGTTGCCCTATGATCCGAACGATGACCAGATGTTGGTCATTGTGGCGTTGGCACATTTCCTATTGTACGCACCCGAACGCTCGGTGTTTATCTTGGGCGGCTATGCGGGAACTGGCAAGACATCGCTCACAGGTGCCATCGTCAAGGCATTGCACCAGCAGGGGAAGAAGTCGGTGCTCATGGCACCCACGGGTCGTGCGGCACACATTTTCAGTGACTATTCGGGCCATCCTGCCTACACTATCCACCGCAAGATTTATCGTCAGCAGGGCTACGGGATCGACGCCTTTGGCCTTGCCGAGAACAAGCACACCGACACTGTCTTTATCGTTGATGAGGCGTCGATGATAAGCAATGCCAGCGACGGCTCCATCTTTGGGAGTGGGCGCTTGCTGGAAGATCTCATCGGCTATGTGTATAACGGTCTGGGCTGCAAGATGGTGCTCATGGGCGATAATGCCCAGTTGCCGCCGGTGGGGCAGTTGGTGAGTCCTGCACTGGATGACGGCATCCTACAGTCGATGGGGTTGACGACCTATGGCGTGTTCCTGCGGCAGATTGCGCGTCAGGCCGAGGAGAGCGGCATCCTGCATAATGCCACGCTACTGCGTCAGGCGATGGAAGAGGGTACACTGGGGCGGCCGCGTTTTGACCTTGACGGCATGGAAGATATCCAGACGGTGTCGAGCGAGTTCCTGCTCGAGACCATCAGTGACAGCTATGACCGCGACGGTATGGCCGAGACCATTATCGTGACGCGCAGCAACAAGCGCGCCACCATGTTCAACATGGGCGTGCGCAACAGCATCCTCTACCGTGAGGACCTGTTGGTGAATGATGACATGCTGCTGGTTGCCAAGAACAATTACCACTGGGCGCGTGACTATGACGAGTTGGACTTTATCGCCAATGGTGACGTGTGCCGCGTGAGGCGCGTGTGGGGCGACGTGGAACACAAGTATGGGCTACGGTTTGCCAACGTCACCGTCGAGTTTCCTGACCACGATGGGATGGAGATGGACTGCAAAATCGTGGTCGATTGTCTGTTGAGCGATACACCCGCCCTGAACAGTGAGCAGAACGACCGCTTGTTCAACGAGGTGTGGACCGAGCTGACTGGTGACAAACGCGAGCGTTACAAGCAGCTCAAGGAACACCCCTATTTCAACGCCCTGCAGGTGAAGTACGCCTATGCCGTGACCTGCCACAAGGCGCAGGGTGGACAGTGGCGCAACGTGTTCATCGATATGGGCGGCATCATGCCCGACGCGATGCAGTCAATGGACTTCTACCGCTGGCTCTACACCGCCGTGACGCGTGCCCGTGACAGGGTGTATCTCATTAATTGGGTGAATGAACAAGAATAGAGACCGCAAGATTTTGCGTCTCTACAGATTTATATTACCTTTGCCGTCACGAATAAAGTGATAGGAAGATGATACACAAGAGTTTTTTCCGCATAATTGTCGCATTGGCAGCCATTACTGTATGGCTTGGTGCTGGCGCAAACATTCCGTCAGGTTACTATGAATCACTTGACGGCAAGAGTGGGCAGGCGTTGAAGGACGCTATCCATGACCTGACCAAGCAGCACACGACGCTGAGCTATGGTAGCCTGTGGATTTATTTTGCCGATACCGATTGCCGGCCCGAGGATAAAAAGAAGGTGTGGGACATGTATAGTGACAACACTTATTACTTCAGAGGTGGCAGCAGCGGTGTTTCGGGTATGCACAAGGAGCATTCCCTGCCCAAGAGTTGGTGGGGCGGCTATGACGAGACTCAGGGCTATGCTGGCTACACCGACATCAACCACTTGTATCCTGCCAACGGCGATGCCAACATGGCGAAGTCTAACTTTCCGCTGGGTGAGGTTTCCACCACCACGTTTGACAATGGGGTGACCAAGGTGGGCACCCCCAAGACGGGACAGGGTGGTGGCTGCTACAGGGTTTTTGAGCCCGATGACCGCTACAAGGGCGACTTTGCGCGTACCTATTTCTACATGGCTTGTGCCTATCAGGACTATAACTGGCGTTACACCTACATGATGACCAACAGTTCGTGGCAGACGCTCAACCCATGGTCGATAGATTTGTTGTGCCGCTGGGCCCGTAACGATGCGGTGAGTGACAAGGAGGTTGACCGCAACGCAGCAGTGCAGAGGAGCCAAAACAACCGCAATCCATTCATTGACATTCCCGAGCTGTTTGAGTACATCTGGGGAAATCGCCAGGGACAGGTGTTTTACTTGAGTGATGCGGGAACCGACACGACGACCTATACCGGTGACCCCGAACTCATTGCCCCCATCCAGGGCACAGTGCTCGACTTCGGTGAGGTGGCCATTGGCAAAACACTGGAATATACGCTCTATGTGAAAGGCCGTGGCTTGACCAATCCGTTGTCGGTGCAGCTCTATCTCTATGATTATGAGATGTTCAGCATCCCTGTTTCCTCTATCAGTCGCACAATGGCCAACAGTGCCGAAGGCTATCCCTTGAAAGTTACCTATACACCGACTGCCGTTGGAGACCATACTGCTCGCCTGCTCATATCTGACGGCGGACTCGTCGGCAGCGTAGGTATCGAACTGCGTGCCCGTTGTGTGGATGTGCCTCATTTGTCAACGCTCACAGCACTGCCTGCCACAGGCATCAGCAGCAGTGGCTACACCGCCAACTGGCAGGCCCCAACTGAGCAGGTAGATTACTATATTATCACCCGCACAGTCTTTAACAAGGACAACGGTGAGTCACGCACTGAGATCTTTACCACCAACAATGGGGAGGAAACAAGCTACACATTCGATGACCGCCAAGTGAACGAGTCACATACCTACAGTGTGCAGTCCTATCGCCTGGGTTATGTGAGTGATCCTTCTAATGTCATCACTATCGATGCCAGTGGTCTCACGGGTATTGAGGCCGACAAGCCGTTGCAGGTGCTCGCCTTTGAGGGTGGAATTTTGATTAAGTGTAGCGAGAACGTGGGCGATGCCACAGTCTATGACATGGCAGGCCGTGTTGTGTGCCACATCCGTGACCTTAAGGACGACATGGCCATCGAACTGCCTCGCGGCATTTATCTGCTCAAGACCGCAACCAGTCGCAGCGTCTGGAAAGTGGCCGTGAGGTAGTGAAGTGAATAATTCGGAGTACTCCGAGAACTCTGAAATACAAAACGGTTGGCCCATTCGGGTCAACCGTTTATTGTCATTTGTAGAAGGATGTTTACTCCTTGATGAGGTTGCCGCCTTCCTTCAGAGCCTCCTCGTTGAGGGGGATGAGGTGCCAGTGGCGCTCGGGAAGGGTCTTCTTGAGGGCCTTGAGCACGCTCTCGATGGTAACCATGGGGCGTACCTTGAGCATCGAACCCAGGACGATCATGTTGAAGGTCTTGGAGTTCTTCATCTCGATAGACTTCTCGGTAGCATCGATAGGATAAATCTTGATGTCGGTGCGGGTGGGTTTCTTGTGGATGCCATAGGTGTCATACATCAGGATTCCACCGGGTTTTACCTTGCTCTCGAATTTATCCAGCGACTGCTGGTTGAGCACAACCACCACGTCATAGGTGTTGAGGACGGGCGAGCTGATGCGCTCATCGCTCACGATAACAGTCACGTTGGCGGTACCGCCACGCTGTTCGGGACCATAAGAGGGCAGCCAGCAGACTTCCTTGTCCTCCATCAGACCAGAGTAGGCAAGAATCTTACCCATTGACAATACACCCTGTCCGCCGAAACCGGCAATAACTATTTCATTAATCATAGTGTCTTCTAAATTTTAGCGTTGAATACCATCTTTCAAGTCCTTCAAGTCTCCCAGGGGATACTTGGCGAACATATTCTCTTCCATCCACTTGTTGGCCTTCTCGGGAGTGAGTTTCCAACCAGTGTTGCAGGCACTGACGATCTCGACAACCGAAGTACCCTTGCAGTTGATGCTGTTCTCAAAAGCCTTCTTCAGCGCAGCTTTGGCCTTGCGGACGTTGGCGGGGGTGTGAACGCTCTGACGGGTCACATAGCAGGTACCGTCGAGTTGAGCCAGCAGCGGAGTGATGGCCAGGGGATAGCCATTGAGGTCCGGACGGCGGCCGTAGGGGCAGGTAGCGGTCTTTTGACCCAGCAGGGTCG
>DAIREJ010000177.1:0-4418 GCA_036795635.1 Sodaliphilus sp. | reverse complement strand
AACTCATCCACTTCCACATCGGCAGCCAGGTCACCAAGATTCGCCGCATCAAGAATGCCCTGCGCGAGGCAGCGCAGTTCTATGTGCAGCTTGCCAAACTGGGCTTTGAAGTGGAGTATGTCGATATCGGCGGCGGCCTTGGCGTGGACTATGACGGCACGCGCTCCAGCGGCAGCGGCCACTCGATGAACTACAGCATTCAGGAGTATGTCAACGATGCGGTCTATACCCTGGTGGATGCCAGCAACAAAAACGGGCTCAAGCATCCCAACATCATCAATGAGAGTGGACGCTCATTGACTGCCCACCATTCGGTCCTCGTGGTGGATGTACTCGAGACCACCTCGCTGCCCGAGTGGGACGACAAGGTCGATACCGTGAGCGAGAATGATAACGAACTGGTGCGCGACATGTACGAGATCTGGGACAAAATCAATCAGGCCCGCCTGTTGGAGGACTGGCACGACGCGTTACAGATACGCGACGAGGCGCTGGACCGTTTCTCGCTGGGACTCATCGACCTGCGCACCCGCGCCATGGTCGAGAAACTGTTCTGGTCCATTGCCCGCGACGTGGACGGCTATGTGCGCAATATGAAACACGCTCCCGACGAGTTGCGCTCGGTGAGCCGCATGTTGCCCGACAAGTACTTCTGCAACTTCTCGCTGTTCCAATCGCTGCCCGACGCTTGGGCCATCGACCAGGTGTTCCCCGTGATACCCATTGACCGCCTCTCCGAGCGCCCCACCCGCTTTGCGACCTTGCAGGACATGACCTGTGACAGCGACGGCAAGTTGAACAACTTCATCTCGGCGCAAGGCATCTCTCATGCGCTGCCCGTCCACAAACTGAAAGCGGGTCAGCACTACTATCTGGGCATCTTCCTGGTGGGTGCCTATCAGGAAATCCTGGGCGATATGCACAACCTGTTCGGCGACACTAACGCCGTCCACATCAATGTTTTCAAGGACCACTACGAGATTGACCAGGTGATTGACGGTGAGACTGTTGCCGAGGTACTCGACTATGTCGAGTTCAATCCCAAGCAACTGGTGCGCAACGTGGAGACCTGGGTGAGCGAGTCCATTCGCTCGGGCAAGATTACAGGCGAAGAGGGCAATGAGTTCGTCCGCAACTTCCGCAGCGGCCTCTACGGTTACACCTATCTCGAGAAATAGTCTTTAACTATCTCACGCTAAGGCGCTAAGACGCTAAGTTTTATTTCTTTGCGCCTTGGCTTCTTAGCGTGAGGGATAAAACAATAGGCGATGCGCTATTTTATCAGGCTCGGTTATAGGGGAGCACCATTTCATGGGTGGCAGGTGCAACCCCAAGACATCTCGGTGCAACAAGTCATCGAGGAGGCAATGGCAACGCTCTTGCAGACGCCCACGCCTGTAACGGGGGCTGGCCGCACCGATGCTGGGGTAAATGCCCGACTGATGGTTGCCCACTTTGACACCGAGCAGCCCATTGCCGACATCCAACGCTTTGTCCACAGCCTCAACGCCATCCTGCCGCCCGACATCGCCATCTACAGCATCACGGCGATGCATGACGATGCGCATGCCCGCTTCGATGCCACCAGCCGTACCTATAAGTACTTCGCCGTCACCCAAAAAGATCCCTTCCTCTACCCCTTGAGTTGGAAATGTCCGCCCGACCTCGACTTCGACCTGATGAACGAGGCCGCCGCCCGCCTGCTGGACTACACCGACTTCACCTCCTTCTCCAAGTTGCACACCGACGTCAAGACCAACAACTGCCACGTCACCCATGCCCAATGGACCCGTGAGGACGACCAATGGGTCTTTACCATCACAGCCGACCGTTTCCTGCGCAACATGGTGCGCGCCATCGTCGGTACCCTTGTCGAGGTGGGCCGCCACAAGATGACCGTGGAAGAATTCTGCCAGGTCATCGAACGCAAGGACCGCTGTGCCGCCGGCACCTCCATGCCCGGCCACGCCCTCTTCCTCTGGGACATCGAGTATCCCTACAGTATCCAGTAACGTTCCTAATTGAACACATCGGTAACCGCAGCTTGGGATGCTACATTAATCAATCTTTTTTATGATGCAAATTTGCAAGTAAACTGAAGATTTGCAAAAATAAGTTTGCAGGTTTTAACTCTATATTCCCAAAAAATAGTACCTTTGCGATAATTAACTTATTAATTTTTACCATTATGAAAAGAAGAAAATCATTTTTTGCTTTATTTTTGTTTGCTTCTATGATGTCGACCATGGGCTACATGAACGCCCAAGCACAGACACGGGAAGCACCCGACTGGAGAAAACTTCATTACACGTCCGAAGAAGAAATGAATACCCCTGTGAGGTCCAGGGACATCCGCTTCTCGGAGACACCCGCGCCAACCGAAGCACCCCGCTTCGTGGCAGAGTTTGAACCCATGCAGGGCGTGACGATTCGCTATCCGCTGGGCATACCAGTTAGTTTAGTTAAATCGTTGGCCGAGAACTGCCAGGTGTACTGTATCGTGAAGTCGAACCAACAGTCATCAGCGCGGACGAGTTTCAGCAACGCGGGGGTGAACATGAATCGAGTCACCTTTGTGATCGCGAATTCTGATTCCTACTGGGTGCGTGACTACGGTCCCTGGTATATCTTTGCCGGCAAGAATCCTGCCATCGTTGACAACATATATAATCGTCCGCGGCAGAATGACGATGAGATACCCTCAGCTTTTGCCTCGTTCTGGGATATCCCCATGTACGGCATGAACCTAGTACACACTGGAGGCAATATGATGCAGGACGGACGCGGCCATGGCGTTAGCGACGTATTGGTCTTAACAGAAAACGACAATGACGAGGCCAACGTGCGCCAGAAGATGCTTGACTACCTGGGCATCGACAACTACCACATCACTATCGACCCGCAGGGCGATTACATTGCCCATGTCGATTGCTGGGGAAAATACCTCGCCCCAGATAAAATCCTGATTGCGAAACTGCCGCAGTCCAACAGCCAATATGAGTATTATGAGTCCGTGGCCAACTATTTCGCCACGACCAACTGCTGCTGGGGCTATCCTTACAAGGTGTACCGTGTCGAAGAGCCTGGTGGCAGCACCGTTGCTCCTTATACCAACAGCCTTATCCTCAACAAGCACGTCTATGTGCCGTTGGGCAGCAACAGCACTTACAACCAACGCGCGCTTCAAGTCTATAGGGATGCCATGCCCGGCTACGAGGTAGTGGGTGTGACCAACACAAGCAGCAGCACCGGGTGGCTCAACACCGATGCCCTGCACTGTCGCACGCGCGGTGTGATGGACTTCAACATGCTGTATGTGGACCACAGGAACGTGCTCTACGGTACGCAGGAGTGTGGAGATTCCATCGCCATCACGAGCAAGTTCATCGCCTATAGTGGAAAGCCCCTGAAACAGGACTCGTTATTGGTTTACTACAGCATAGACAACGGTCCCTACCAGGTTGCACACATGACAGCTACTGGCGAACCCGATGAATATGTGGGCTACATCAAGGGCTATCACCAGGCGTCAGAGGTTGACTACTACGTCTTTGGTGCCGACGAGTCAGGACACAGCTATCAGCAACCTGTGTTCGGTGAACTCGACCCCCACCACTTCACTGTCCACCTTTCCATCATCCGGGGCGACGTAAACAATGATGGTCTTGTGAACATGGATGACTTGACAGCGCTAATCAACTACCTGGTATTCGGCACTGAGATCAATATGGCCAATTCGGCTATTTGCAACAGTCTTGACAGTACCACCGTTAACATGGACGACTTAACCGCCCTGATTAACTTTTTGGTATACAATCAATGGTAATTACTGATTGATTAATCATCCTGATCATTAGATGTAGAAAAAAGTTTCAGAAAAAACTTGAAAGGGCTTGGTAGTTCAAGAAAAAGCATTACCTTTGCACCCGCATTAGTGCCCGCGGGGCTCAGCAAAGTGCTGGACGCAAGTATTTAGCCGCCTCAGGGACAGTTATTTAAACTACAAAGTTAAACAAATGTACGCAATTGTAGAGATTCAGGGACAGCAGTTCCGTGCCGAGCAAGGCAAGAAGTTGTATGTCCACTACCTCGGCGACGAGCGCAAGGAAGGCGACAACGTAGAGTTCGACCGCGTTCTGCTCGTGGATGCCGACGGTGCCGTTAAGGTTGGCGCGCCTACCGTCGAAGGCGCAAAGGTTGTTTGCGAGGTAAAGACTCCCCTCGTGAAAGGTGAACACATCATCGTTTTCAAGAAGAAACGCCGCAAAGGCTATCGCCGTCTCAACGGCCATCGCCAGCAGTTCACTCAGCTTGAGATTAAAGAAGTCATTGCTTAATTAACCATTTAAAAATCAAAACTCTTTAGATTATGGCACATAAAAAAGGTGTCGGCAGTTCAAAGAACGGCCGCGAGAGCG
>DAIREJ010000176.1:0-4457 GCA_036795635.1 Sodaliphilus sp. | reverse complement strand
TCCTGCACGCCGTGGGCATCAACATCTGCATCGGCTACGGCCTGAGCGAGACCAATGCATCGGTGAGCTTCTTCAAACCCAGTGACTGGACCCTGGGCACCATTGGTATGCCCATCTCAAGCATACAGGTGAAAATCGGTGACAAGAACGAGATTCTCGTCAAGGGTCCCACGGTGATGAAAGGCTACTATAACAAGCCCGTGGAGACAGCCGAGGCCATCGATGCCGACGGCTGGTTCCACACCGGCGACTGCGGCGAGATTGCACCGACGGGCGAACTCATCCTCACTGAGCGTCTCAAAGACCTGTTCAAGACCAGCAACGGCAAGTACATCGCCCCGCAGGTGCTCGAAACCCTGCTGGGACAAGACAAATACATCGAGCAAGTAGCCATCATCGGTGACGGCCGCAAGTATGTGTCGGCGCTCATCGTGCCCGACTTCGAAGAGCTCAAGGCCTATGCCGAGAAGAAAAAAATCGAGCACCGCTCCGTTGAAGAATTGGTCAACAATCCCGGCATCCACAAGATGATGGAAGAGCGCATTAACGACTACCAGAAGGACTTGGCCTCTTATGAGCAGGTGAAACGTTTCGTGATTCTGCCCAAGGCTTTCACCATGGAGAGCGGAGAACTGACCAACACGCTCAAAATTAAGCGCGCCGTTATCAACAAGCGCTACCGCCCGCTCATCGACGCCATGTACGCCGCCGACTACCGCAAGAAGAAAACCAGTGAACCCACAACAGACTAAAACTAGCGACTAGTGACTAGCGACTAGCGACTAAATCAAAATGATCACTCAAGAACAACTCAAGGAATTACAACAACGCAAAGATGACCTCAAGCGCTATCTCGACATCGATGGCAAGAAGATTGAGGTCGAGGAAGAAGAATTACGCACTCACGTACCTGACTTCTGGCAGGACCAGAAAGCCGCCGAGGCACAGATGAAGAAAATCAAGTCCCTGCGCAACTGGATCAACGGCTGCGAGGAAGTGGAACTTGCCGTTGATGAGGTCTCCACAGGCTTTGACTTTGTCAAGGAAGGGCTTGTCGAGGAAAGTGAGGTGGACGCCCTCTACAACAAAGCACTCGCCATGCTTGAAAAACTCGAGTTGCGCAACATGCTGCGCCACGACGAGGACAAGATGGACGCGATATTGAAAATCAACTCCGGAGCCGGCGGCACCGAGAGCCAGGACTGGGCATCGATGCTCATGCGCATGTACCTGCGCTGGTGCGAGCGCCACGGCTACAAGACCGCCATCGAGCACCTCATCGATGGTGATGAGGCGGGCATCAAGAGCGTCACCATAAGCATTGAGGGCGACTTCGCCTATGGCTACCTCAAGAGCGAGAACGGCGTGCACCGCTTGGTGCGTGTCTCGCCCTATAATGCCCAGGGCAAGCGCATGACCTCGTTCGCCTCGGTATTCGTCACACCGCTGGTCGACGACACCATTGAAATCACCCTCGACCCCGCCCGCATTTCATGGGATACCTTCCGCAGCGGCGGTGCCGGCGGCCAGAACGTGAACAAGGTGGAATCCGGTGTACGCGTTCGCTACCAGTACAAGGACCCCTACACGGGAGAGGAAGAGGAAATCCTGGTTGAGAACACCGAGACCCGAGACCAACCCAAGAACCGCGAGAACGCCCTGCGCAACCTGCGCTCCATCCTCTACAACAAGGAGCTCGAGCACCGACGCGAGGAGCAGCGCAAGGTCGAGGACAGCAAGAAGAAAATCGAATGGGGCAGCCAGATACGCAGCTACGTCTTTGACGACCGCCGCGTGAAGGACCACCGCACCAACCACCAGACCAGCGACGTGGGCGGCGTGATGGACGGCGATCTGGACGACTTCATCAAGGCTTACCTTATGGAATTCGCAGAGAGTTGACACTGCAAATGACTAGCGACTAAATACTAAACAATGAACGAAAAATTCACCATCGTCAAGGTCAGCGGCAAAATCGTCGAGAAAGCCGACGAATTGCGCACCTTTGTCAAGGCATTTGCCGCCATCAAGGGCAAGAAGATGCTCATCTTCAGCGGCAACATGATGGCGCAGGAAATCGGCAACAAGATGGGCATCAAGACCAAACTCATCAACGACCGCCCTGTGGTCGATGCCGGAACGCTCAAATTACTCACCATGGTCTATGGCGGACTGGTGAGCCGCCTGTTTGTCTCGCTGCTGCAAGGCAATAAGGTAAACGCCCTGGGTGTCACCGGTGCCGACATGAATCTCATCACCAGCGTCAAAATCCCTAATAGCAAGTTGGGCGACACGGGGCAGGTGCGCCACGTCAACACCGAGGCTATCGCACGGCTGCTCGACAACGGCATCGTGCCGGTGCTTGCTCCCATCACGCACGACGGCCGCGGCAACCTGCTGTTCAACGAGACCGACGCCATGGCTGCCGAGATTGCTCGCGCCTTGGCGCTGCGCTTCGACATCACGCTTATCTACTGCTTTGAGAAGAAAGGCGTGTTGCTCAACCCCACCGACCCCGACAGCGCGGTGGCTAACCTACGGCGCACACAGTACAAGACCTTGCGCGACATGGAGATCATCAAAGACTGGTTCGACAACAAGGTGGACAACGCCTTCCAGGCCATTGACCACGGCGTGAAGGAGGTCATCATCACCTGCCCCTCCCAGTTGGGCGACCCCGACAAGGGCACCCACATCAAGGGCTGACGCCTTGGCACATGATTTGCATCATCTCCCCCTCGGCATAAAACTTACAACTTAAAACTCACAACTTAAAACTTATACAACAAATGAAGGTTGCTATTGTTGGCGCCAGCGGCGCAGTGGGACAGGAATTCATGCGTGTCCTCGATGAACAGAATTTTCCCGTGAATGAGCTCGTGCTCTTCGGCTCGGAACGCAGTGCAGGACGCATTTTCACCTTCCGTGGCAAGGACCATGTGGTCAAACTCCTTCAGCACAACGACGACTTCAAGGACATCGATATCGCCTTTGTCGCCATGGGCGCAGGACCCGCGCGCGAGTTCGCCCCCACCATCACCAAGCACGGCTGCATCATGATTGACAACAGCAGCGCCTTCCGTATGGACGATGACGTACCCCTTGTGGTACCCGAGGTGAACGGCGAGGATGCCTTGAACACGCCTCGCAACATCATTGCCAACCCCAATTGCTCGACCATCATCATGGTGGTAGCACTCAAGCCGCTCGACAACCTGTCTCACATCAAGAATGTGCAGGTAGCTACCTATCAGGCCGCCAGCGGTGCAGGCATGGAGGCGATGTATGAGCTCGCCCTGCAGACTAGCGAAATCGCCGTCGGTAAGGAGGAACTCACTGTGCGCCACTTCCAGCACGAACTCGCCTACAACGTCATTCCCCACATCGACATCTTCCAGGACAATGACTACACCCGCGAGGAGATGAAAATGGTCAAGGAGACCTGCAAAATCATGCACAGCGACATCCGCGTCAGCGCCACCTGCGTGCGCGTGCCCGTCATGCGCGCGCACAGCGAAGCCGTGTGGATCGAGTGTGAGCAGCCCATCACTCCCGAGGAGGCTCGTGCCGCCCTACAGCTCGCGCCCGGCGTGGTCGTCGTGGATGACCCACGCAGCAACCGCTATCCCATGCCCATCGACTGCTCGGGCAAGGATCCCGTCTATGTGGGACGCATCCGTGTGGACACCAGCAGTGACAATGGCCTGACTTTCTGGCTGTGCGGTGACCAAATCAAGAAAGGCGCAGCCCTCAACGCTGTGCAAATCGGTCAATACCTCATCGCCCACCGCAAGAAATAAAGCAATCTTGGCTGCATGAAGGGCGATTGCATCATTGTCAAGGGAGCGAGGGAGAACAACCTCAAGGAGGTCTCGCTCGAGATTCCCAAGCATCAAATCACGGTTTTCACAGGCGTGTCGGGCTCCGGCAAAAGTTCGTTGGTGCTTGACACCATCGCTGCCAAATCGCGTCGGGAGCTGAATGACACGTTCCCATCGTTCGTGCAGCAGTACCTGCCCAAATATGGCCGCCCGCACGTGGATGCCATCGAAAACCTGCCCATCGCTATCGTCATTGACCAGAAAAAGCCCGCTCAGAACTCGCGTTCGACCGTAGCAACCTACACCGACATCGCGGCACTGCTGCGCCTGCTATTCTCGCGTGTGGGCCAACCCTTCGTGGGCTATGCCGAGTCGTTCAGTTTCAACCACCCCGAGGGCAGTTGTCCGCGCTGTTCGGGACTGGGCGAAATTCGCGAACTGGACATCCACAAACTGGTGGACTTCGACAAGAGCCTCAACGACGAGGACACCATCCACTACATCGCCTTCGGCAAGGGCGGCTGGCGCTGGATTCGCTATGCCCACAGCGGCTTGTTCGACCTGGACAAGAAGATCAAGGATTACAGCCCCGAGGAACTCGACCTGTTCCTCAACAGCCCGCAGATCCGGCTCAAG
>DAIREJ010000175.1:0-4469 GCA_036795635.1 Sodaliphilus sp. | reverse complement strand
TCATGCCGTTCTTGATGAGCGGCCCAGTGCCGCGGCGGCCATAGTTGGGAACCTCAGGATCCTCGTGCAATTTCTTGCCCACGCCGTGTCCGACAAACTCTCGGACGACTCCATAACCTCGCTTCTCGCAATAGGTCTGGATGGCGTTTCCGATATCACCGATACGGTTGCCTGGCACGGCTTTCTCGATACCCAAATAGAGAGCTTCTTTGGTGGTGCGCAGCAGTTGCTTGACCTCCTCGCTGACCTCGCCCACACAGAAGGTGTAGGTTGAGTCGCCGTTATATCCGGCCGGGGTCACCGCTCCGCAGTCTACCGAGACAATGTCGCCCTCCTCAAGGGCGTAGTTCGACGGGATGCCGTGCACAATGTTCTCGTTGACCGAGATGCAAACGCTTCCGGGAAAGCCGTAGAGGCCTAGGAAGCCAGGGACACATCCCTGTGAACGGATATACTCGTCAGCAATCTGGTTGAGTCGCCGTGTCGTAATCCCGGGTGCCACCCACCGGGCAACCTCGCCCAGGGTGCGTGCCACCACGAGATTAGCTTCACGGAGCAACTCTATCTCTTCATCAGTCTTGAGAATAATCATTACAATCTAAACCATTGAAGTGGTGGAGTTGCGTCAATTAATGCGCGCGACCCTTGATTTTACCAGACTTCATCAGACCATCGTAATGGTGCATCATCAGATGGGTCTCAATCTGCTGCAGCGTGTCGAGCACCACACCCACGGTAATCAGCAACGAAGTGCCACCGAAGAACTGTGCGAACTGCTGGTTGACGCCGAAGTAGCGGGCGAAGGCGGGCAGGATAGCCACGATGCCCAGGAAGATTGAACCCGGCAAGGTGATGCGCGACATGATTGAGTCGAGATACTCGGCAGTCTTCTTGCCCGGCTTGACTCCTGGGATGAAGCCGCTGTTCTTCTTCATCTGCTCGGCCATCTCGGTGGGACGCACCGTGATAGCAGTATAGAAGTAGGTGAACGCGAGAATCATCAAGAAGTAAACTGCATTGTACCAGAAACCGTTCATGTCACTGAACGTGCGCGAGATCCATCCCAGCACACCGCTCTCCTGTGCGTGAGCACCAAATCCGGCGAGGGTGATGGGGATGAACATCAGTGCTTGAGCGAAGATGATAGGCATCACGTTAGCCGCATTCACCTTCAGAGGTATGTACTGGCGAGCACCGCCATACTGCTTGTTGCCCACGATGCGCTTTGCATATTGCACGGGCACCTTGCGCGTACCCTGCACCAGCATCACAGCTCCAGCAGTGACGGCGAACAAGATGATAATCTCGACCAGGAACATCACAAGACCACCCTGAGCGGTGCTCAGACGGCTGGTGAACTCCTGCATGATGGCACCTGGGAAACGGGCGATGATGCCCACGAGGATGATCATCGAGATACCATTGCCAATACCCTTGTCGGTAATCTTCTCGCCCAACCACATGATAAACATGGCGCCAGCGGTGAGGACAATCGACAAGTAGAACATCATCAAGCCACTGATGTGCGCATGACCACCGGCGGCATTGACCTGATATTGCAGGTTGACCAGATAGGCCGGAGCCTGAACCAGGAGGATGAGCACGGTGAGATAGCGCGTGTACTGGTTGAGCTTCATGCGTCCGCTCTCACCTTCGCGCTGCATCTTCTGGAAGCTGGGCAAAACCATACCGAGCAATTGGATGACGATAGACGCGGTGATATAGGGCATGATACCCAACGCGAAGATCGAAGCCTGCGAGAACGCACCACCCGAGAACATATCGAGCAGCTGCATCAGACCACTGTTGGTGAAGTTGCGCATAGCCTCCAGGTCTTGGGGGCTGATGCCCGGCAGCACCACGAAACATCCCAGACGATAAATCAGGATGAACAGGAACGTGATGGTCAGACGACGGCGCAGGTCCTCAATCTTCCAGATGTTCTTAATTGTTTGAATGAGTTTCATCAGTCTTATTATGCTTTAGTGATTGAACCACCAGCCGAAGTGATAGCCTCTTCAGCCTTCTTTGAGAAAGCGTTGGCCTCTACATCGAGCTTGCGGGTCAACGTGCCGACACCCAAGATCTTGACCAACTGACGCTTGCGCACCAGCCCGGCCTGAACGAGGTCAGCTACTGTAATCTTGTCGAGGTTGTTCTTCTGAGCGAGCGCCTCGAGCACCGAGATGTTAATTGCCTTGTAGTCGACGCGGTTGATGTTCTTGAAACCGAACTTCGGCAGACGACGCTGCAGTGGCATCTGGCCACCCTCAAAACCTACCTTCTGCTTGTAGCCCGAGCGTGACTTAGCACCCTTGTGACCACGAGTCGACGTGCCGCCCTTACCCGAACCGGGACCGCGGCCAATGCGACGTTTTTTCTTGTTGGAACCAACAGCTGGTTGTAAATTATGTAATTCCATATCTTTCTTGTAAGTTTTAAGTTTATCACTCCTCTACCTTGGTCACTACAACCAGGTGACGAACGGCGTTCACCATTCCCATCACGTCGGGTGTGTCCTCGAGGACAACCTGGTGGTTGAGCTTGCGCAGGCCCAGTGCGTCGAGCGTACGTTTCTGGCGCTCGGGACGGCCAATGCGACTTTTCACTTGCTTGATTTGAATCTTAGCCATAGTCTAGGAACTGAATTAACCGTTAAACACTTTGTCCAGGGTAACGCCACGATAGTGGGCCACAGTCTGCGGGCTGCGCATCTCGTCGAGGGCCTTGATGGTGGCCTTGACCAGGTTGTGGGGGTTAGACGAACCCTTGCTCTTACAGATGACGTCGGTCACGCCGATGCTCTCGAACACGGCACGCATAGCACCACCAGCCTTCACACCCGTACCAGGGGTAGCGGGCTTCATAATCACGCGCGAGCCGCCGTACTTGGCAATCTGCTCGTGGGGAATGGTACCATTGTGGACGGGGACCTTGATGAGGTTCTTCTTGGCCACCTCGACACCCTTGGCGATGGCGGCAGTGACCTCGTTGGCCTTGCCGAGTCCGTAACCGATGACGCCGTTTCCGTCACCGACAACGACGATAGCCGCAAAAGTGAACGTGCGTCCACCCTTGGTGACCTTGGTCGTGCGGTTGATGGCGACGAGACGATCCTTCAGTTCGATATCGCTAGTCTTAACTCTGTTATTTTTCTTAACCATGATTTTTTAAAATTTAAGTCCACCTTTACGGGCACCGTCGGCCAGTGCTTTAACTCTCCCATGGAACAGGAAGCCGTTGCGGTCGAACACGACCGTGGTGATACCGGCCTCGATGGCCTTCTTGGCGATGGCCTCTCCTACTTTCTCGGCAATCTCGCTCTTAGTACCTTCGGTGATTCCCTTAGAGGAAGCCGAAGCCAGGGTGTTACCTGCCAGGTCGTCGATGACCTGAGCGTAGATTTGCTTATTGCTACGGAAGACACTCAGACGGGGGCGCTCGGGCGTGCCGGAGATGCGGCCACGGATGCGTGCCTTGATTTTAACTCTGCGTTCTTTCTTCGATATCATGATGTCTTAATTATTTGGCCGCAGCCGTTTTACCACTCTTACGGCGAATAACCTCGCCTACAAACTTAACACCTTTGCCCTTGTAGGGTTCGGGCTTGCGGAACGAGCGAATCTTGGCGCAAATCTGTCCAAGCAGCTGCTTGTCGCACGACTCGAGCGTGATCAGCGGGTTCTTGTTGCGCTCGGTCTTGGCCTCAACCTTAACCTCGGGCGGCATCTTCAGGTAGATGGCATGCGAGTAACCGAGAGCCAGTTCCAGGACTTGACCCTGGCTGGTTGCGCGATAACCAACACCCACGATCTCCAGTTCCTTCTTGAAGCCAGTGCTCACGCCCACAACCATGTTGTGAATCAGGGCGCGGTACAGTCCGTGTTGTGCGCGATTCTCTCGCTCGTCGTTGGGGCGAGACACCTTAATCTCGTTTCCTTCGATTTCAATCTTGATATTGGGGTTGAGCGTCTGCTTGAGCTCACCCTTGGGACCCTTAACGGTGATGATATTGTCTTTGATATCAACAGTTACGCCGGCGGGCACTTCGATGGGCAATTTACCTATTCTTGACATAATGTAACCCTCCTATAATTAATAAACGTAACACAAAACTTCGCCACCAATCTTCTCGGCTTTAGCCTGCTTGTTGGTCATCACACCCTTGCTGGTGCTGATGATGGCGATACCTAAACCATTGAGCACGCGGGGCATGTCCTTGTAGCCAGTGTACTGGCGGAGTCCTGGACGCGAGACGCGTGTGAGGCACTTGATAGCGTTCACCTTGTCGACGGGGTCGTACTTGAGCGCAATCTTGATGGTGCCTGCGGGGGTTCCATCCTCGACGAACTTATAGTTCAGGATGTATCCCTGGTCGAAGAGGATCTTGGTAATCTCCTTCTTCATCTTCGAGGAAGGGATTTCAACGACACGGTGCTGTGCCTTGATCGCATTCCTCAATCTGGTCA
>DAIREJ010000174.1:0-4546 GCA_036795635.1 Sodaliphilus sp. | reverse complement strand
CTTCGGGACGGTTGGCCGCGTCTTCGATTTTCTTGATGGCTTCGGCCACGGCATTCTCGATGGGGATGACATCGCGCTTGAGGGTGTTCCTGCTGATTTCAAACAGTTTGCCCTCGGCTTCCTGCATCAGGTCATAGACGTCAATCGACTCGTCAAAGGCCAGTTGCTGCACTTGGCTGCTGTAGCTGATGAGCTCGCGTGCCAGGTATTTCTGTGCCACGATGCGCGCGTGAAACTCAACGTTGGCGGCACTGGACACCAGGCCTGTCAGTTCGCTGATGCGGATGGCTCCGCCCACCTCCTCAAGTGTTTTGTTGGTGCGCAGTTGCTCGGTGACGGTAAGCATGTCGATGGGCTTGCCGTTGGCCGAGAGCGTCTGGATAGCCTCATAAATTTTTTGGTTGGCCGGGTTATAGAAAGCCTCGGGCTTGAGGATTTCACACACATTATTATAAGCGTCCCTCTCGAGCATGATGGCGCCCAGGACGGCATCCTCCATCGAGGTCTCCTGTGGCGGCAGTTTGCCGAACTCGCTCACAATTTCGGGCTCGTGGGTGGGACGGGTGCGTCGTTTTGCCTGTTTGCCTACTTCAAATTCTTCCATATTCCTTTTTAAAACTACGAATTGCGCGAATTCTACTAATTTTTGGCATCCGCGTTCTTGATTATCGGCGAATTCTACGAATGGTTGGCATCCGCATTATTCTTTCGGGAGTGCAAAATTACATAAAAACGATGGAATAACCCGCCGTCGTTATTTACATTCTTTTGACAGGATGTTGACAAGGCGAACTGACAATTATCGAGGCCTCATGTCATGTCGTGGACTGCCAAATGGGCTGTAAAAGCCGTGAAAACATAAAAAAATGGCAGCAAAGTGTAAAAAATACATTTTGCAAGGTTGCAGAAATCGAGACGCAATTGAATCGTGATTTAATTTTGTAGTGTCAACAAGAAACTAGCATAGTTTAAAAAATTAAAACTAACGAATTATGACTTATTCAATCAATGATTTGCTCCATGGAGCGCGTGTGATGTCACAGAGTGTGTTTGGTCGTCGCACCGAGTACCGGTTGCAGTTCAACCACGAGGAAGACGGGAAGTGGTATGTGGATTTCCCTGGCTGGCCGTTTGACCATCACAACCTGATGATGGTTGCGGGGGCCGACAAGTTGTGCCAGTTCCTGAGCGACGATGACAAGTTTGCCCACGTCAGCGTCATCCCCAGCAACAAGCGGCTTGGCAAAGCCGGTTACGCTTGCCTGGTGCAGGGAGAACATTCCCTGACAGGAGGCTCGATCTACAATGTGACGGCATTGCCAGGTTTTGAACGCGAAATCTGGCTGTGCCCCGTCACCCTGTTTGTGCTGGGCCGTTATCCCAAGTACATCTACATCAAGAAGACCTATCAGGCCGCATGAACGCAGACCGTAATAATCTCATAAAGCATTCAATAATCTAGTTATTAACCGCTTAAAACAGTGTCAGTTATGAACAATCCGTTTAAGAACATCAAGCTCGAGAACGTGTGCCTGCCTGAGGACTTCTGGGAGGTCCTGGGCCTGAAATTCTTCTGAAAACTGAGCGAGGAAGGACGCCCTCAAGGTTACCGATAGTATGAACAACTGATTTACCCCACCTGATTGAAACAACACACACTCAAGAGTTTATCCCGACAGAATGATGTGCCATCGCAGCGATGACACATCTTTTTTTTGCATACAAAGAAAATAATTCATAAAAATGCATTGTAGTTATAGAAATCCTTTGTACCTTTGCAGCCGTTTTTTGAACAAGGTAAAGTATAAAAGAAAATTGATTTATTATTATGAAGAATGTTTTAGCGTTTGTTTTAGCTGCATTGATTGTGCTGCCGATGCAGGCTGAATTGATGAGTGGCAGCGTTAATCTTGAGTCAGAATTGGTTTTCCGCACCTGCGCTCCCGGCATTAAAGTCATGCCCCGTGTCAAGAACATGATGGTAATCTATGACGTTACCATGATACCCCGTGAAGGTAACGTTCGCTACCATTGGAAAAATCTTGATGAGAACGGTGAGCCCCAAAGCGTTTGGACAAGGTGGCGCGATGACAGCACCTTTACCTTCACCAACCCTGGCAAGTATCTCCTTGAGGCATTTGCTGACGCTCCTGGCAAAGAGCGGAGTTCGGTCATCAACGTTACTTTCGAGGTCGGCTACGCGATGTCGTCGATGGCTCTTGGCATGATATTGGATCCTTGCGGAGACAGGGGTTATAATGTGCAGATGACATCACTGTATGGTGAGGAAGTTTACTATCGTTGGAGGCACTCGGAGTATGATGTGTGGTACAAGTGGCGTCTCTTCACCGAGGCGGTTCCTTTCACCGAGGGTGGCAATTATGTCTTAGAGACGCATTGTGCCAACGATATCATGGGCGCTTATATTGAAGTTCCCAATGTCGATTACTACAGGATTGGCGATGTAAACCACAACGGGGACGTTAACATGGATGACCTGACCGCCCTCGTCAATATGTTGGTGGGCAATGAACTCGTTATGGCTACTGGCGATGTGAACAGGGACAGCGTGGTTTCTATTGATGACTTGACAACACTCGTCAATATGCTCATGAAGTAAAGCTGATTCCGCAATCATCATTTGGCGGGAAGAGGTGATTGATGCCCTCTTTCCGCCAACTTTATTATAATGAGGTGACAGTGACAGTCAAGAAGGTGTGCCCATCGGTTTTTTTTGTCCCGATTATCATCGATTTATTGAAGATTTCTCTTATCTTTGCAGACGATGTTTGAACAAAAACAGATATACTTAATTCAAAGGCCTTATGGAAAAAGATGACAAAAAAAGACAGATTGAGTGGCTGATGGGTGATATCAAGCAATATTGTGACAGGAAGAACCGCTTAAAAATGAACATACTTTTATCGTTGATATTCGTTTATGTTTTGGGTTTCCTTATCTATCTGTATTTATATGTTGATAGGGGTTTTGACGTGATTTTTCCGCTCGCTTGTATATTAGGCTTATTGGTTTTCGTAATGGTCACCAGATGGATTGGACTCAAACGCATAGGACGTGCCAAGAGCCCCCAGAAAGTATTGTCCATCTATAGAATAATGCGTGTGAGTGAGTGGATTTGTCTGTTGGGTATAGCGATTCTTTATTTGTTTTTTTCTGATGATAGCATTGGAATAAAGATATTCATTCTCTTAATTATTATCTGGTGTTCGTTTTCAAGTGGCCTGAGAAGCCTTGTTAATATTGATAATTCCCTTACCACTATTGATGGTTATATGTCTGACCTGGATGCCGATATCGATCGGTTGGAGGAAATCATGAAGGATGATGATTGAGAATCAAGATCTTTCGGTACATCACCATTTGAACAGTTGAAACAATCAAATATAAACTAATGAAAAGTTACAGGATAATAACAATGCTCGTTGTCGCAATGATGACATTGTTGGCGACGGCGCAGCAGACTACAATGACGTTCAATGATGAGGAGCGACACCAGACCGTCACGGTGACCGCCGTGGGCGATGATGTCGTGCGGGTGGATGTGGCGCCTGACGGTTGGAACGGCAAGCGCTTGCCCTCGTTGGCCCTTGACAAGACCTCGAAGACAGGCTTCAAGGTCAACGACGGGGAAGACATCAGCGTGATGCGCACCGCTAACGGCATGCGGGTGGTGTATGACAAGAGCCTGGGCTGCCTCTCGGTGGGCCGCGGCAACACCTTCTTCATTACCGACCTGTGTGACCATGGCACCTCGACCGTACACTTGTTGCATCAGGGGCGGGAGTCGTTCTATGGCGCTGGCGAACGCGGTTACTCGTTCAATCTCGCTGGCGACACCATCGTCAATTACAATGCCCAGAACTATGGTTACCAGATGGGCGAGGAGCGCACCAAGCAGATGGGCATCACCATGCCGATGGTGATATCGTCCAAGGGCTACGGCATCTTCTTTGACGACTTCTGTAAATCCACGCTTTATTTGAGTGAGCAGGGCATTGAATACACTTCCACCTCGCAGCAACCGCTGTCCTATTATGTCATCGACGGCAACGGATTGGTCGAGAACGTGGTGAGGAATTTCACTTGGCTGGTGGGACGTCAGGAACTGCCGCCATTGTGGACGTTGGGTTACATCACCAGCAAATATGGCTATCATGACCAGCGCGAGAGCGAAGGTGTGGTCGATACGCTCAAGCGCGAGGGATATCCGCTTGACGGCATCGTGTTTGACCTGTACTGGTACGGCAAGGAAGAGGATATGGGCCGACTGGAGTGGGACAAGCAGCAGTGGCCCGACCATCGCAAGATGCTGCGCGACTTCAAGGAAAAGGGTGTCAACGTGGTGACCATCTCGCAGCCCTATGTGCTGACCAACGGCCGTGCCATCGATAACTACCGCCTGTTGGATTCCCAGGGCCTGTTCTGCAAGACCGACGGCACCGACACGACCCACACCGTCACCATCTGGGTGGGGCAGGGCGGCATGTTTGACGTGCCCAATCCTGCCACGCGCTTGTGGCTGCGC
>DAIREJ010000173.1:0-4557 GCA_036795635.1 Sodaliphilus sp. | reverse complement strand
CGCTGCGGCAACACCCTCAACGAGAAGGGTTGCGAGCACGTGTTTGACTTCATCGCCTATCCCGCTCCCAAGTTCCAGCGCGCTATCCGCGCTCTGAACGAGAGCGAAACCGAGAAGCTGGGTGCCGTGCTCAACCGCTTGCACGAGGAAGATCCCACGCTGCTCATCGAGCAGAGCAAGGAGTTGCGCCAGACCATTGTTTCGGGTCAGGGTGAGTTCCACCTGCGCACTATGAAGTGGAATATCGAGAACAACGATAAGATCCAGGTTGAGTATCAGGAGCCCCGCATCCCCTATCGCGAGACCATCACCAAGGCTGCCCGCGCCGACTATCGTCACAAGAAGCAGTCAGGTGGTTCAGGCCAGTTCGGTGAGGTTCACCTGATCGTGGAGCCTTACCGCGAGGGTATGCCCGAACCCGACACCTACAAGTTCGGTAACCAGGAGTACAAGATGAACATCAAGGACAAGCAGGAAATCCCCATGGAATGGGGCGGTATGCTGGTTGTCTATAACTGTATCGTCGGTGGTGCCATCGACGCACGCTTCATCCCCGCCATCGTCAAGGGTATCATGGACCGCATGGAGCAGGGTCCCTTGACCGGTAGCTATGCTCGCGACGTCCGCGTCTGCATCTACGATGGTAAGATGCACCCGGTTGACAGTAACGAAATCTCATTCCGTCTGGCAGCCCGCAACGCCTTCTCGACTGCTTTCCGCGACGCGAACCCCAAGGTATTGGAGCCCGTCTATGACGTTGAGATTCTGTTGCCCGCCGACTGCATGGGTGGTGTCCAGAGTGACCTGCAGGGTCGCCGCGGCATCATGATGGATATGTCGAGTGCCAACGGTCTGGAGCGCGTGAAGGCCCGCATCCCCTTGAAGGAGATGTCGAGCTACAGCACCGCCCTGAGCTCTATTTCGGGTGGCCGTGCTTCATTCAACATGAAGTTCTCGAGCTACGAGCTCGTGCCTGCCGACGTTCAGGCCCAGCTGCTCAAGGAATACGAGGAGAGCAAGCAGGAAGAGGATTAATCCTGTTTTCCAGCACATTATAATAATGGGAGCCCGCCACGGGTTCCCATTATTGTTTTATTCCGTGAAAGTGAGGAAATATTTTCCATGAAATTGAATGTATTATCAGGAAAATGCGCTACCTTTGTAGGTTAGAGTAATGTTTCCTGACGTGAAAGCCCCGTCAAGAAATATGCAATGGTTTGGAAACTAAAGATTTAGAACAACAAACACAAAATACTATTCTGTTATGATGAAGAAATTTATTCTTATCGTGTGCGGCTCGTTTGTGGGCGCATTCCTGGCATTCTTGTTTTTCATGTTCGCAGCGATGATCATGAGCATCGGTATCATGGGTTCCATGGGCTCGGGCAGCAGCAAGAAACTCGTTAATGTGACAAAGCACTCTATCCTGAAACTGGATTTGGGTGAGATCAGTGAGCGCGGCGGCAACGACCCGATTGACATGATGTCGATGCTGCAAGGCAACGGCATGCCCTCCAGCACGGGTTTGAACACCATGGTATCGGCCATCAAGAACGCAGCCGATGACAAGAACATCGACGGTATCTACATCGAGTGCAACGGCGTGATCGCAGCTCCTGCCACGCTCGAACGCCTGCATCGCGCACTCAAGGAATTCAAGAAGAGCGGCAAGTGGATTGCCGCCTACGGTTACGAGGGCATTAACCAGGCGGACTACTATCTGGCCAGTGTCGCCGACAGCATTTACTTGAACCCTGTCGGTTCCGTTGACCTGCACGGCATGGCATCCATGACCCCCTATATGAAGAAAATGCTCAACAAGGTGGGTGTGGAGATGCAGGTGATCCGCGTGGGCACGTTCAAGAGCGCCGTGGAACCCTATATGCTCGATGACATGAGCGATGCCAACCGCTTGCAGCAAGAGCACTACCTGGGTGTGTTGTGGGACGAGATCCGCAACAGCATCGCCGCCGACCGCAAGTTGGCCCCCGAGGCACTGAACACGCTGTGCGACAGCCTCTTGGCAACATTCAATGCCAAACGACTGGTGACCGAAAAGCTGGTGGACAAGCTGGTTTACCGCACCGAGATGGACAATATCCTCAAGGCTCGCACTCAAGTGAAGGAGGATGAAGAACTGAATTTCGTCAGCCCCGACGACCTGGCCGATGACCTGGAAGCTCCCGTCAGCGGTGACCACATCGCTGTGGTGTATGCTGTCGGTGAAATTGACGGCAGCCCCAGCATGGGCTCGACCGAAGAAGGCATCAACACCAAGGACCTGAGCAAGACCATCAACGAGCTGATGAAAGACGACAATGTGAAGGGCATGGTGCTCAGGGTGAACTCGCCGGGCGGCAGCGCCTTCGGAAGCGAACAGCTGTGGAAAGCCATCGAGGAATTCAAGGCAGCAGGCAAGCCCGTTGCCGTGTCGATGGGTGACTATGCAGCATCGGGCGGTTATTACATCTCCTGCGGCGCAGGCCGCATCTTTGCCGAGCGCACGACCATCACCGGCTCAATCGGCATCTTTGGCATGATTCCCTGTGCCAACGAGTTAATCGAGAACAAGTTGGGTGTGCACATGGCATCGGTCAAGACCAATGAGAATGCCGACATGTCTCCCCTATACAAGAAACTCACTCCGAGCCAGACCGCTGCATTACAGAATATGATCAACGAAGGTTACGAACTGTTCACTACCCGTTGCGCCAATGGCCGTCATGTGACGCAAGACTCCATCAAGCAGATTGCCGAGGGTCGCGTGTGGGACGGTGTTACCGCCAAACAGATTGGCCTCGTTGACGAATTCGGCGGCATCGAAGAAGCCGTGGCATGGGTAGCCAAACAAGCCAAGTTGGGCGACGACTACAAGACGCAGAACTATCCGGCTATCGAGGACCCCTTCCTGGCCATGCTAGAAAAGTATGGCGCGAAGCGTTACGAGGCACGCCTGCAAGGAGAGATGGGTGTCATGTATGAGTGGCACAAGCAGCTGATGCGCATTCTGGGCCGTGACGAAATCCTGTGCCTGATGCCCGAGGGTGAAATTAGTCTTTAGTCTCTAATTAACTTGGATTTCACTATCCAGAATGGATCTGTCCAAAGTACTCAATAAAGACCAACGCAAGTCCATCATGGACGCCATGCTGACCCCGTTCTCATGGGGTTACGGCGCCGGTGTGTGGATGCGCAACACTGCCTTTGACATCGGCATGTTGCAGGAGCAGGAGTTCGAAGTTCCCGTGGTATCGGTTGGCAACATCACTGTTGGCGGTACCGGCAAGACGCCTCATGTGGAGTACATCATTGAGGCGCTGTACCGCCATTACCGCATCGGTGTGCTGAGCCGCGGCTACAAGCGCAAGACCAAAGGATTCATCCTCGCCAGCGAGAACATGACTCCGCGGGACATCGGCGATGAGCCTTACCAAATCTACCACAAGTTTGGCGACCTGATTACTCTTGCCGTGTGCGAGAAACGCCGCAAGGGCATCCGTGAACTCCTGCGCATCAATCCTGACATCAACCTGATCCTGCTGGACGACGGCTTCCAGCACCGTTATGTGAAGCCCAAGGTGAACATCGTGCTCATCGACTACAACCGCTTGCCGTTTGATGACAAGCTCCTGCCGTTGGGCACCTTGCGCGAGCCTGCCGGCAACATGACACGCCGTTGCGACATGATTGTGGTCACCAAGTGTCCCACCGACCTGAACGCGATGGACATCAGGATTGTGAAGAAAAGGCTGAGCAACCTGAATCTGCTGAATTACCAAAAGGTCTTCTTCAGCAATATCCAGTATGCCGATCCAGTATCGGTGTTCCCTGTACAATCGCCTCAACTCACGTCCCTGCAGTGGCTGCATGACGATGACGCCGTGCTGTGCCTGACCGGCATCGCTACGCCCAAGCCGCTCGTGCGCTACCTGCGTCAGTTCCGGGCCAACGTCAAGGTGATGCACTTTGATGACCACCACTTCTTCACGCGCAGGGATTTCACCGACATCTTCAGGGTTTACAAGGAACTGGAGGGTAAGCGCAAGTTCATCATCACGACCGAGAAGGACGCCGTTCGCATCATGAACAATCCCTACTACCCTCCCACCAAGCGCAGCTGCATCTACTATATTCCCATGCGTGTGGCCTTCCTTGAGCCTGCCGAGGGTCTCAGCTTCATCGACGAGCTGGTTGACAAGATCGAAAACCAGACTGCTGAACCCATCAGCACCAACGACGACTATTAACCACAAAACAATACTGTAAACATGGCAAACGACACCAACTGGCTGGAGCAAATCAAAGAAACCAGCGAATTCATCAAGCGTCGCGTCAACAACAAGCTGCCCAAGACCGCCATTATCCTGGGTACAGGTCTGGGTGCTGTTGTGGACCACATCAACATCGAGGTAGAGATCCCCTATGGCGAGATACCCAATTTCCCCGTGTCCACGGTACAGGGCCACAAGGGCCGCATGATCTTCGGCACCCTGGGCAACAAGTACATCATGGCGATGCAGGGCCGTTTCCACTACTATGAGGGCTACACGATGCAGC
>DAIREJ010000172.1:0-4582 GCA_036795635.1 Sodaliphilus sp. | reverse complement strand
CCTTGAGGGTGCGCCGTTCAAGTACTTCTGCGAGCACCGCGAGCAGTGGTCCATCGAGACCTGCTATGTATATCCCGGTCCCATCCAGTTCTTCGGTCCCGAGGAGTTGGTTGACCAGACCAGCCGCACGCTGTTCCTTGAGCAGTTCGGCAAATAAGCGTCAGTGGCTTATCGTCCCAAGGGCTCCCCGCCCTGATAGACTTTAAGTATAAAGTTTAACTTCTAAACAGCTTGCTCCCCGCCCCCTGGTGTTCAGGAGGCGGGGATTTTGTGTGTGGTTAGGGCTAAAATAAAACGGAGCCCCGCTTTGTTTATTGCAAGCCGGTGGCTTGCACTACTGGGACAGTATTGCTGGTGTCGCTAGTCTTTGTTCTGTTTTTTGTCTGCATTGTTGTCAAAATGATATAGAACTTATACCTTTGTGGCATGAGAAACAAACGCGATGCGCAGTGCCGGGAATGGTGGAAGCAACACTTCGGTGAACACGAGGTGAGGCATTCGATGAAACGTCGCAACGCTTGGCATGACTATTACAGTCGTAGTATCTACATGATAACAATTGCAGTAGATGGCAGAAGGCCTGTCTTGGGAGAACTGAGAGGCCAAGATGAGAATCATCAGTTACCATGGGTGCAACCGACTGCGTTGGGACAGCGCGTACTGGAATGCTGGAATGAGATTTCGGCTCATTATCCTGAAGTAAGGACTGTAGATGTCCAGTTGATGCCTGACCACTTGCATGGAGTTCTTTTTGTCACCAAGCAGGTGCCTTATCATCTTGGCAAGATTGTGAGTGGTTTCAAAGTAGGGTGTAATGTGGCCTCTAGGGAGTTGATGGGTCGTCCCTTGTGGGAAGAAGGTTATCATGACCGTATCCTGAGAAAGAAAGGACAATTGGAGACGATGGTGCGCTACTTGCACGATAATCCGCGACGCTTGTGGACAAAGCGATGCAATCCCGATTTCTTTATTGTGCAACAAGATTACTCTATTGGCGATGCCGAAGTATCTATCGCTGGAAACCGTTTCCTGCTCGACCACCCTTTTAAGATTGTGGTGCAGTGCTCGCGTTCGATCAATACCGATGAAGCCATTGCAAAAGAAGTGAAACGTTATATGAATTTGGCACGAGATGGAGCCGTGCTGGTGTCTGCCAGTATCAGCCCATGTGAGAAGGCCGTTATGAGGGTTGCCTTTGAGGCTGGGGTGAAGGAAATTGTATTGCTTGAAAATGGTTTCTCCCAAATGTGGAAACCGGGTGGGGCTCAATTTGATGCTTGCGCTAAAGGACAGTTGTTGTTTGTCGCGCCGTGGCCACACCATAATGAGCGCAAAATAATCACAAGGAGCCAATGCCTACAACTCAATGTGTTGGCAAAACAGATTGCAGAATTGTAAACGCGACTGTGACTTGTAGCCTTGCAAGCCGGTGGCTTGCACTACTGGGACAGGGGCATTAGGCGTGTTGCGGTAGTGCAGGGCATCGTCCTGCAATTATTGTTGGGAAACTGTTGTTGAATGGGGGAAAATGAGTAATTTTGTGGGGTGAAACTTTTTCTGGAATTAAGATGCCATATTTTTCAGTGATTGTGCCGGTGTATAACCGGCGTGACGAGGTGGAGGACCTGCTGAGGAGCCTCACCCGACAGACCGACAAGAATTTTGAGATCATACTGGTGGAGGACGGCTCGACCGAGCGCTGCGAGGACATCGCGTTGCGCTACAGCAGCGAGCTGGATCTGCGCTATTTCTATAAAGCCAACGAGGGACGCTCCATCGCCCGCAACTACGGCCTGGAGCATGCCACGGGGCAGTATTTCGTGTTCTTTGACAGCGACTGCGTCATTCCTCCCGATTACTTCAAGACGCTGGGCGATGAGTTGGCCAACAACTATGTGCCGTGCTTCGGTGGTCCTGATGCGGCGAGCGACGATTTCACCGATGTGCAGAAGGCGATTTCCTTCTCGATGACGTCGTTCCTGACCACGGGCGGCATTCGCGGCGGCAAGGTGCAGATGGAGAAGTTTGTGCCGCGCTCGTTCAACATGGGCTACGCACGCGAGGTGTGGGAGAAAGTGGGCGGTTTCCGCGAGATGTTCAGCGAGGACATTGACATGAGTACGCGCGTGCGCCAGGCGGGGTTTGACATCCGATTGATACGCCCTGCATTCGTCTATCACAAGCGCCGCACGAGCCTGTCGAAGTTCGCCAGGCAGACCTACGTGTTCGGGATGTCGCGCATCACGCTCAAGCTGTTGTACCCTGACAGCCTGAAGGCGGTGCATTGCCTGCCGGCGGTGTTCACCATCGGGTGCGTGTTGCTGCTGTTGCTGTCGTTGTGGAAATGGTGGTTCCTGCTGCCCATCGTGCTGTATGCAGCGATGCTGTGGGTGGCTGCCTTGATTGAGACACGCAGCCTGAAAATCGCGACGCTTGCCGTGGCGACGTGCTTCACGCAGCTGTGCAGCTATGGCTGGGGCTTCATCAAGGCGTATGTGTGGAAAATCTTGCTCAAGCACGGTCGAGATATTGACGAGGAAGTGCAGATGAGAAAGGGAAAGTGAATTTTTAGTTAGAAGTTAGGAGTTAGAAGTTTTGGATGGAAGAGAATAAGTTGGTGGGGACGAGGAGCATCAAGGGGACGGTGCCTGAGGAGGACCGTCCTCGCGAGAAGGCGAAGAAGCATGGCTTCGGGAGTCTGTCCACTGCCGAGCTACTGGCCATCCTGCTGAGGGTGGGCACACCAGGTGAGTCGGTGGTCGACTTGTGCCAGCGCATCCTGCGCGATAACGATGACAAACTCTATATGATTGCTCGCAAGGGCATCAGCAACCTGGTGAAGAACTATCATGGCATCGGCGAGGTTAAGGCTATCGAGATTCTTGCCGCGCTGGAACTGGCGCGCCGTTACCAGCAAGAAGAATTCCAGGAGCGCTTCAAAATCACGAGCAGCGAGGATGCCTACAGCTATCTGCGCACTCGCATGGAGCATCTTGACCACGAGGAAATGATGGTAGTGCTGCTCAACCACGCCAAGCAGGTTGAGGAGTGTGTGCGTGTGAGCAGCGGGGGCACGGCGATGACGGTGGCCGATATCAAAATGATCTTGCGGCCTGCCATCGAGCGCCTGTCATCGGGCATCATCCTGGCGCATAACCATCCCAGCGACAACCCCAATCCCAGCGTGCAGGACGACCGCTTGACTGAACGCGTGCATCAGGCCTGCAAGGTGATGGACATCCAACTGGTGGACCACATCATCGTGTGCCGTGGCGGCCGCTACTACAGCTACGCCGATCATGGCCGACTGTTATAATTCTGCAACTGATTTTTACAAAACTATAATTAAAATATGAAATTCCTGAAATATATTTTCCGCATCTTGGTTGGCCTTTTTGCCCTTATCGGCGTGTTGGCTGTATGTGCCTATTGGTATCTGGCCAGCTCCGAGAAGTATTACATCAGCATTGGAGAAAACGAGGTCATTACCAAAGAAACGGAATTTGTTGATTTGCTTAAACAGTCCCCATTCAAGGCCGATACTGTTCAGTATCACTTCGCCATAGTTCAAGACTCAGCTCGTGCTCAGGAGATAAGGGATTACTTCAAGTTGGATTCGCTTTATAGCCCTGATGCCTCGACGTGGGAAAAAGCGCTTGCCATATCCAGGTTTGTCGCTACCAGCATCCCTCATGTAGATTCCAGAAATTTGCCTGAGCATAGAAACGCCATCGACCTGTGGAAGTTCGCCAAGGAAGAGGATTCAGGCTTCAACTGCCGCATGCACGCTATCCTCAATTACGAGTTGATGCAGGCTGCAGGGCTGACGGCCCGATATGTGACCTGCATGCCGCAGGACAAGAATGATGGCGATTGTCATGTAGTGAACGAGGTCTGGCTGCCTGAACTGGGTAAATGGGCTTTCATAGATTCGGACATGGACGGGCATTATTGCACCGACCAGAACGGCACACCGCTTAACCTCTTGGAAATGCGTGATAAGTATGCCGCTGGTGAGCAGATGCTGATGTATCCGGGCTTCAAGAAAGGCACGACCAAGCACGACTACTACTATTGCTATATGGCTAAAAACACTTATTGGTTCTCATCTTGGGAAACACTCCATTACTTCCAGGAGGACCGTGCCGACAAGGATTTTGAACCTGGCCATTATGTCCATATCGTGCCCGAAGGCTTCACACCGTTCGGAAGTTCGGACAATGAAGTCGTTACCACCGACGCCAAGAAGTTCTGGACAAATCCAGAATAACAATGGTAATCACTACGCTTGGTACAAATGAATAACCAACTTCATATATTTTGACAATATGAAAACAATGAAATTATTGATGCTCGCAGCAGTAGCTATGATGTTAGTCACCTCGTGTGGCCAGAATAGCATGAAAGCCAAAAGGGGAAAGGCACCCAAGATGCTGGTGTTGTATTACTCCCAAACGTCAAATACCAAGGCCGTGGCTCAGGAAATCGCGACGCGCCTCCATGCCGATATCGAGGAGATTACTCTTATAGAGCCCTATGACACTGCGTTCCAGGCAACGATTGAGCGCTGCAAAGCTGACCG
>DAIREJ010000171.1:0-4690 GCA_036795635.1 Sodaliphilus sp. | reverse complement strand
CGATGAGCGGCGAGTCAAACTGCTGGTCGGTCACCAGCAGGTGGCTGATGACGTGTTGCACCATGTGGCGATAGGGCGACAAGCGCTGCAGCTGACCCGTTGCCTTGCGCATTTTGGACGAGCTGATCATCTTCATGGCGCTCGTGGTCTTCTGCGTCGTTTGCTTTCTTATTCAGCCTGGGGCTGCGTGTACTTTGACGCCACAGCAGCGGCAGCGGCTTTAAGCTTACTCATGACGTCGTCATCGATCTTGCCCGAGCGCAGCACGTCGAGCACATCGTCCTGGTGCTTGCCGCGCAAGTAGTCGATGAACAATTTCTCAAACTCGGCCACCTTATCCAGAGGCACGTCGCGCAACAGACCGTTCACACCGCAATAGATGATGGCGACCTGTTCCTCGACCTTCATGGGCGTGTACTGGGGCTGCACGAGCAGACGCTCGTTCTTGCGGCCGGTGTCGATGGTGCGCGCGGTAACGGGATCGATGTCGCCACCAAACTTGGTGAAGGCTTCGAGCTCACGGTACTGTGCCTGAGCGATCTTGAGCGTACCAGCGACCTTCTTCATGCACTTGATCTGAGCATTACCACCCACACGCGATACCGAGATACCCACATTCACGGCCGGGCGGATACCCGAGTTGAACAGGGCCGACTCAAGATAAATCTGTCCGTCGGTAATCGAGATGACATTGGTGGGGATATAGGCGCTCACGTCGCCAGCCTGAGTCTCGATGATGGGCAACGCAGTGAGCGAACCACCACCCTTAATGATGGGCTTGAGTGCTTCGGGCAGGTCATTCATCACGCTGGCAACAGCCTGATTCTCATTGATTTTAGCTGCACGTTCCAGCAGACGGCTGTGCAGGTAGAAGATATCACCGGGATAAGCCTCACGACCTGACGGGCGCTTCAAAATCAGCGAGATCTCACGATAGGCCACTGCGTGCTTCGAGAGGTCATCATAGATGACCAACGCGTCACGGCCAGTGTCGCGGAAGTACTCACCGATGGCTGCTCCGGCAAAGGGAGCATAGTAGCGCATCGAAGCCGAGTCGGCAGCTGTTGCAGCCACCACGATGGTATAGGGCAATGCCCCACTCTCCTCGAGTTTGTTCACCAGTGCAGCCACAGTCGAAGCCTTCTGTCCGATTGCCACATAGATGCAATACACGGGCTTGCCTGCCTCGTAGAAACTCTTCTGATTGATGATGGTATCAACGGCAATGGCCGTCTTACCCGTCTGGCGGTCACCGATGATGAGCTCACGCTGACCACGTCCGATGGGAATCATCGAGTCGATGGCCTTGAGACCGGTCTGCAACGGTTGGTTCACGGGCTGGCGGAAAATCACACCAGGAGCCTTGCGTTCCAGCGGCAGACGCAGTTTCTCGCCGCCGATGGGTCCCTTGCCGTCAATGGGCTTGGCAAGCACATTGATCACGCGGCCCAACAGTCCCTCGCCCACCTCGATGGAGGCGATTTCTCCCGTACGACGCACCTTCATGTTCTCGGTCACGGTATCCACCTCATCGAGCAGGATGATACCCACATCACTCTCCTCGAGGTTCATGGCAACACCTGTCACACCGTTCTCGAACTGTACGAGCTCGTTGGCCTCAACGTTGTGAAGGCCATAGGCATGGGCAACGCCGTCACCCACCTCAAGGACGGTGCCTTCTTCCTCGAAGACCACCTGACGCTTGACGATATCTTCGACGAGCTGTTGTTTCAGTATATCAGATATTTCACTGGGATTAATCATCTCTTGTAATTATTTCTTCTGCAGTTGTAATTGCAATTCTTTCAATTCTCTCTTTACCGATGCGTCAAGCACCAGGCCATCAATAGTCACTATGAAACCGCCAATCAACTCGGGGTCAATCTTCTGCTCGATTTCCAGTGTCATCGCGCCAAGGCGTTTCTTGACAATGTCGATAATGGCATTGATCTCGGCCTCGGGCATCGGTACCGCCGTGGTGATGACCACATGCGCTATCTCGTGGGCCTCACGGTAGAGATCGACGTAGGCCAGGGATATCTTCTGCAGATACTCGGCGCGGTTGTTGCGCACGACCAGCAACAGGAACTTGTCCAGTGAGCTGCCGGGCTTGGCGCCCGCGAGTTTCAGCATATAAGAGCCCTTGTCCTCGTCAGAGATATCGGGGTTGAGCACCGCGCGCTTGAGTTCATCGATAGCGGTATGGCGGAAACTAAGCTTCTTCAGGAGCTCATAGATTTCCTGCGAGTCACCGTTCTCGACAGCGAACTTGTACAGAGCCTTGGCATATCGGCGTGGTATCAGTCCGTCACTCATATCGCGTTAGTTTTTAGCCTCAATCTCATTCAGATACTGATCCACAAGCTTGCGCTGCGCATCATCGCCAGCGATGTTTTTACGGATCACTTTCTCGGCAATCTGTAATGCCAAGTCACCGACCTCGGTGCGCAGTTGCTTCTCGGCCTCCTTGCGTGCCTGCTCAAGTGAGATTTGAGTGGCTTCGGTCACCTTTTTAGCCTCAACCGCAGCCTCGCCTTTAGCATCGTCGATGAGCTGGTTGCGCATCCTCTCGGCATCTCGCAGCAACTCGTTCTGCTTGTTGCGGGCTTCGGCAATCAGCTTGTCGGCTTCGGTCTTAGCATTGTCCAGATGCATCTTCGCCTCCTGTGCATAGGCCACCCCCTTGTCAATCATGTCGGCACGCTCCTCCATCGACTTGATAATGAAGGGCCAAGCCCACTTGGCAAGGATGAAATAGAGGCACAGGAATGCCACAAACATCCAGAAGACCAGGCCAAATTCAGGCGTGAAAAGTTCCATCTGAATACAGTGAAATTACATGATAATAGCGAGCACACACACGATGAGGGCAAGGAAAGCAACACCCTCGATCAGAGCTGCGATAACAATCATGTTGCTACGGATGTCACCGGTTGACTCGGGCTGGCGAGCAATTGCCTCCATGGCACTGCCACCGATCCTACCGATACCGATACCTGCAGCGATTGCTGCGATACCTGCGCCAATAGCTGCGCCAAGATTGGCCATAGCTTCTAATAAAATCATTCCTAACATAATCTTAAAGTTTTAGTTGTTAATATTTTTATTTGTTGTTTAATTCTCTTGTTGAGGTTCGGCCTCATGATGATGCGGCTCGACGAGCGCCATCGAGATGAAGATGGTGCTCAAGATCGTGAACACATAGGCTTGGATGAAGCTCACCAGAACATCGAGCAGGAGCATGAACAGGGTGAAGGCCACCGAGAAGATGCTCGTGCCGATACCCACTCCCACACCGAACAGGTTGGTGAAGATGAAGATGAGCAGCACCAACACCAGAACGACCATGTGGCCGCTCATCATGTTGGCAAACAGACGGACCATCAGGGCCAGCGGCTTGGTGAACATTCCCAGTACCTCGATGAGCTGCATCATAGGAACAGGGCACTTGAGTGCCATGGGCACCTCGGGCCAGAAGATCTCCTTCCAATATTCGCGCGTGCCGCTGAAGGTCGTGATCAAGAATGTGAGCAACGCCAGTACCAGCGTCACGGCAATATTACCCGTGAGGTTGGCGCCACCGGGGAAGATAACAATCAGTCCCAACAGGTTCATCGTCAGGATGAAGAAGAATGCCGTGAGTAGGTAGGGCGCATACTTGGGCGCATGCTTGCCCAGGATGGGACGGATGGTGTCGCCATAGACGAAGTCCACCACCAGTTCCAGGAAACCCTTAGTTCCACGAGGCGCCTTCATGCCGTTGCGGGCATACCACCTCTTGAGGGCCATCACCATCCAGATGACGAGCAATGCTGCAATGATGATTCCTGCGACGTTCTTGGTGATGGAGAAATCCCACGGACGCACCTCGGTGCCATCGTCCATGACTTGCACCACCTTGCCGTGATGCTCCTCGCTGGTCGAGATCTTGAAACTGTCATAGGTCTGGCCGTCGGTGATGCGATTGCTCATGAAGCAGTGCAAGCCGTCCTGTCCCCACACGATGATGGGCAACGGGATGCGCGCACTGTGATTGAACGGCACTTCCCAGCCATAGGCGTCCCCGAGGTGCTCAAAGATGGTCTCCTTGGGGTTCAGCTCGCTGGTATGACCGTGAGCGCGGTGCTGGGCGGTGCTGTAGTAGCCCCATCCCATGAGCGCGACAATCACAAGCGCGACGATAGCTATGATAATCTTGCTTTTCATAAACTGTCAATACAAGCACACCGACACCACATTATCCTTTACATCGGCCACGCCACCGTGGATTTCACACTCCACAGTGTTGCCATCGGCCACATAGCTCATCTTGCCCGCCATGAGTGCGGCAATGAGTGCGGCATGATTATTCAGCACCTGAAAACTGCCCATAACGCCTGGGAGGGTCACAGACTCGACAGTGCCTTCAAACTCGATTTGCTCGGCCGATATGATTTTGAGTGTCATTCTATATAATATAATGTATATCTCTATTCCGTGAAGCCTACAATCAGCTTTGCTCCATCAGTTTCTTACCCTTGGCGATAGCCTCGTCGATAGTGCCGACGCTGAGGAATGCCTGCTCGGGCAGGTCGTCCACCTCTCCATCGATAATCATCTTGAAGCCGCGGATGGTCTCGGCAAGCGGTACCATCACACCGGGCAGACCAGTGAACTGCTCGGCCACAAAGAAGGGCTGCGAGAGGAAGCG
>DAIREJ010000170.1:0-4717 GCA_036795635.1 Sodaliphilus sp. | reverse complement strand
CCATGGGCGGCTGGTCAAACTCATCACTGCAGGCGGCGGTGAAGACCAACAGGAGCATCAAGCTGAGATAAAAATTAAAACGTTTCATAGTGGTTGTATTGTTAGTTTTATTAATATCTGTTGATTGTTGTTAGATGTCGTTAGAATCGCAGACCCAAGTTTAGGAACATCTTGAATCCCTGGGCATAATAATACTTGTTGGGGAATTTGTTGGCTGTGTTCGCATAGTCCTTGGTGTCGATACGACCCTGCTGATAGCCACCCGTCTGGATATTCTTGTTGTCAAGAATATTGTTCAGGTTCAGGTTGATGTTGAAAGATGCCGAACGGTTGATGTAGATCACATGACCGATGCTGGCATTAAAGATAAGTGCCTCGTTGAGTTTCTCCTGCTGGCTGATGTCCTTAATCATCTGCTGGAGTTGTTCCTCGTTATCGGCCATCGTGTACAGGTTAGGCATGATCTCGTGGCGCACAGGTGAAATGCTCACATAGGCGCGGTTCATCCAAGCACCGTTCAGTTCAACAAACCACTGATGGGGACCCGACCAGTTGAATGCCACCATGTAGCACTCTTGAGGGGTACCTGACACATAGAAGTTCTTGAGATAAACCGTGGTGGTGATATCTTCCTCCACACCGTTCTCAAAGCTGCGGGTACCAATGGGACGGTTCTTGTACTGGTAGCGTGCGATATTAGCAGCACCGCTCACGGTCAACGAGGGCGACAGTTTGTAGCTGAGTCCCACCTCGACACCCTTGTACTGCTTGTGAATGCCTGTGAGCGCATAGTTCATGAACGTGCTGTGTACATCATCATAGTATGCCGTACGCTCAACGTTGTCACGCTGGTCGGTAAAGAAGACGGTCACAATAGACTTGAAGTTACGGAAGTTCATCGCATAACTCAGGTCGGCCGAGAATATTTTCTCCACCTTGAGGTCAATCACATCATCCTTGACGCGCGGTGAGATGTAGGCGTCATAGGGGCGCGGAGCCTCGGTGCCATAGAAGGCATGACCGGTGAAGCTGTTGCGGCCGTCGAGTTTGTAGGTAATACCGGCCTTGGCGCCGTAGGTAAGATAGCGGTGCATCTCGCCCTTGCCATAAGAATTCTCGGGGGCACGGCCATTGCGCATCTTACCGTCACGCTGGAACTGGAAGAAGTCACCCTTGACACTGGCGAACAATTCCCACTTGGCCAAGTTGAGCACCCACTGGTGCCACAACTGCGCCTTGAAAGTCAAGATGTTGTAATCATAGCCGAAACGGTCACCATCAACCACCTTGCGGTTGGGGTTATCCAAATCGTTTTGAGCCATGTCAGGATTGTCGGGGAAGTCGCGCTCGCTGAAGTTGTCGATATCCAGCCAGTAACGTCCGCCCAGCAGGTCCTTGATGGTCTTATAGTATGACGAAATTGTGTAATTGGCATTAGCACCCGTCTGCATCGTCAACTGATTGGAGAAACGCTTGTTGAGTACCGATGACAAGATGAAACTCGACTGGTTGCTGTGACGGTTCTCAAGAATATAGGTTGAGCCCTTTTCGGCACCTGTCTGGTCCGTGAGGTAGTTGTTCAGATAGTTGGTCTGATACAGGTCATCCCAACGAATCTGGGTGTACTCGCTCTCGTTGGCCCAACGGTCGTAATAGATGTCAAACGCTTCGGTATTCACATCAAAATAGGACGGCAGGTAACGATAGTAGTCGGGGCGCGGGTCGGCAGCCTTGTGCCAGTTGAGCGCAGCCTTGCTGTAGAACGACTTGTGATAAGCAAAACCCGTGTTGAGCGAGGTGTGGTCGTTGGGCTTCCACACCCAGTTCAGGATGGCGGTGGGGTCAAACGACTCCACTACCTTGGAATTGCGTTTCTTGCCTTCCTGCCAGCCCCAATCCGGACTATACATGTTGCTGCCTGTAAGTCTGCCACACTCCTCATAAATGGCTGAATTGGCAGCGCGTTTAGTCGGAGCGCCGAAGGTGGTCAACGTGAGCGAATGCTGCGGGTTGAAGACCTTCTGCAAAGCAAGGAAGTAACCCCAGCTATTATAGAATGAGCCAGGATAGACACCCTCGTCGGCATAGCGTGCCACGGCTGACAGAGTCATTGCCCAACCGTGCTTGTTGAGACCCGTTGCGTGAGTCACCATGCCGCGCCAACGGTAATTGCCATTGGTGTAGGCAAGACTCAGGCGAGTACCGGGAGCATAGTCAGCAGCGAATGTCTTGATGTTGTTGGCTCCGCCGATGCCACCAAAACCGTAGGCATTATCCTCCAAGCCCATGCCGATAGTCTTGTTCCTGAAAGCCTGATTCATGCCACCGGTCATCGAGTAGTTGAACGAGAAACGCACACCATCATTAAAGGGAATGGCATTGATGTAGGTCTCGGTCTTGTTGTTCTCATAACCGCGGATGCGGAAACGCGCCGTGCTGAATGTGTAACTCGAGGCCTGATAGAAGGGGTTGTCGGTTGCACCGCTCAGCAAAGCCACTTCCTGGGTGTTGCCCTCCTCGTCCTCAAGCTGCGATTCCGAGAGCGCCATATCGGCGATAGCGTTGCGGAACTCCAAGGATTGTGCCGACTCAAACGATACCGGCTCAATCAAGATTCTCCCGACGTTTTCAATCACATTGCGCGTGATGACAACGTCATTGACCCAATCGCTGTAGCCATAGGCCAGTACCAGCAACTGGTCTGTGCCCGGCTCGGCATCATCGATGACAAAGGTGCCATCCACCCCAGTAGAGACCGCATTGCCCTGATTGTCGAGCATCACGGTCGCGCCCACAACGGGGATGCCGCTCTTGGCGTCAATCACCACACCTTGAACACCTGTCTGCTGCGCCAGCAGCGGCAGGGTTACAAAGAGTGCCAATAGCAAAAACAGTTTAAGTCTCATAAAATCATATATTATTTTAGGTTATTGATTGCCTTGATAGTATTATTTTGTCTTACAGATTTTCAGTTCATCATGTGGAAACAAGACAAGCTTTCATCTAGAACATGAAAATTTCTCAAAATTACACCATTTTTTTGACCTGCCAAAGAAAAAAGCGCTTTTTCATCCACACGACAAAAAACTGAAGTCTATTCGCTAAAAGCGAAAACTTGATTGCTTATCGCTAAAGGTTACTTATCCTTTTTCCAGTAATCGTTGTACATCTTGATGCCGAACACAATAGCGCTCGACACAGTGGTGATGACATTGGTGATGAACAACGGCCAATTTTTGAGCAACAGACCCTGGATTGCGAAAAAGATGCCGCCCAGACCCATCATCAGAAACGTAGGCACGGCGATACCCTCGGTGTCATGGGTACGGATCGTGTAAATCGCCTGGGGCATATAACCCAAAATCAGACAGATCGACGCTGTGTAACCGATGATGTCGGTCAAATTGTTGGTGATAAAATCCATCATAGCAATAAACATTATACAGTATATTATACAAAGTGGGACCTGCATGCAGGTCCCACATATTCACGTAATTACATCGTTATGATTCGTCTCGGGCAGTGAGGGCACATCAAGAAACCGCCATGTCTGGCACATAACCCTGACTGATATGTAGCCCGTTGATAACATCTTGCCTCGATATTTGGCTGCAAAAGTACAACAATTCCACTATATAGCTGTCGGCAGTTTCAGCCTTTAACGAATTTTAATAGTGTTACTTCAAGCCACACTCGCGCAGCAGTTCCTCGACAGCCGCCTTGAGTTGCAGATCCTCGCCCTTAAACACAGTCTCGGGATCATTGGCCACCTTGATGTCGGGCTCGAGCTGAGTGTTCTCGAGGTAGTTGCCCTCGGGCAGCAGATAGCCGATGATGGGGATGCCGAAGATGAGCGACGAGTCCTGCAAGCGCTCCCACGACACACTGCTCATGGTGCCGGGAACAGGCATGCCAACGAGTTTGCCCAATTTGTCATGGCTGTAAACCCAAGGCGTACCGTGTGCATTGCTGTAATTGGCCTCGCACTGCAACATGATGCTGGGCTTGTTCCAACGACGGCTGGGCATGTCGCAAGCCTCGCGGCCGCGCACCACCTGGGTGAAATACTTCTGTCCGCTGAAGAGAACCTCGATGTCCTCGTGCAAACGGCCGCCACCGTTGAAGCGGGTGTCGATCACGATGCCGTCGCGCTTGTTGTATTTACCCAGCACATCGCTGTAGAGGTCGCGGAAGCTGGCGTCGTTCATCGACTCGAGGTGAACATAGCCCAAGCGACCGCCCGACAGGCTGTCCACAATGTGGGCATTGCGCTTTACCCAGCGCTTGTACATCAAGTCGCCTAACGCGCTCTTGCTGATGGGCTTCACCACCTCTTCCCAGCGCTTGCCGGTCTTGGGATTGAAGAGCGAGAGCAGGGTCTTCTTGCCAGCCTGGCCGTTGAGCAGCTCGGTATAGTCATTCTCCTCATCGATAGCGATGCCGTTGATCTTCTCAACGATGGTACCAGGCTTGATCTGGCTCTTGGCCTTGGCCAGCGGACCACCCTCGATGACCTCGTCGACCTTGAGGCCATTGCCGGTATAGTTCCAGTTGTAGATGAGACCCAGGTCGGATGTTGCCTCACCACTGGTGGGATAATAGCGTCCGCCGGTGTGCGATGCGTTGAGTTCGCCCAAGAGTTCGCTCAGCAGGTCGGCGAAGTCATAGTTGTTGTTGATGTGGGGCAAGAACTTGCGGTAGGTCTCCACGTTGGCCT
>DAIREJ010000169.1:0-4735 GCA_036795635.1 Sodaliphilus sp. | reverse complement strand
AACCATAATTACATGCTGTTCTTTACTGCTACGGGACGCTGCTTCTGGCTGCGTGTGTTTGAGATTCCCGAGGGCACCAAGAACAGCAAGGGTCGTGCTATCCAGAATCTGCTCAACCTGGATGCTGAGAACCGCATTATGGCGTTTGTCCGTGCGACGGCACTGACCGACCCCGAGTATAACCAGTCACATTATATCGTATTTGCCACCAAGAATGGTATCGTCAAGCGCACGAGTCTGAGTGCCTACTCACGTCCCCGTGCTAACGGCGTTCGCGCACTCAACATTGCTGAGGATGATCAGCTTGTGGGTGCCATCCTCACCGAGGGTGACAGCGAGGTAATCCTGGCCAACAGCAAGGGCTATGCCATCCGCTTCCCCGAGACCAAGGTTCGTGCAATGGGCCGCACGGCAACTGGCGTGAAAGGTATGCGACTTGCCAAGGACGACGAGGTTATCGGCATGATTTGCATGCGTGCCGGAACTCGCGACGATGTGCTTGTGGTTTCGGAGCAGGGTATGGGCAAGCGAAGTGCGCTCGAGGACTATCGCGTGACCAATCGTGGCGGTAAAGGTGTTAAAACAATTAACATTACTGCCAAAACTGGCAAGCTTATTGCAATTAAGAATGTGAATGACGATAACGACCTTGTCATCATCAACAAGAGCGGCATCGCCATCAGGCTAAAGGTCAGCTCGCTCCGCATTGTTGGACGCGCCACTCAGGGCGTAAGGCTCATCAACCTGGAGAAGAAGAACGACGAGATTGCAAGCGTTTGCAAGGTAGATACCGAGCCCGAGACGACCGACGAAGAAAGCGTACGTGACGCCTTCAACGAGAGCGGGAATGAACCTGTCCAGGAAGTCTATGACATCCAGCCCGTACAGGAAGATGAGAATAAAGAACAAGATAACGAATAAACATTATAAACTACTTTAATTGTTAAGAAAAATGAAAAAGATGATTCTTTTCGGCGCAGCCGCTATCATGATGGCGTTCGGCGCTTCGGCTCAGATGAGCCTCGTGAAAGACCTCGCCAAGAAGGCTGCTTCGGGCAATCCTATGGACTTGGTTACTGTTCTTCAGCAGATCGAGCCCGCTTTGACCAATCCCGAGAGTGCAGGTGACGTGCTTACCTGGTTCACAGCCGGTAAGGCAGCCTTCGGCCTGTATGATGAGCTCTACAAGATGAAACTTCTGGGCCAGCCTGTTGAGGACCAAATGATGAACGAGGCTTTGGCTGCAGGTTTTGAGTTCTATCAGAAAGCTCTTCCCCTGGATACCATCGTTGAGGTGGACAAGAAGACCGGCCAACCCAAGTTGAATAGCGATGGTACCAAGAAGGTGAAAACCAAATACAGCAAGGACATCATCGGTTCCCTCACTTCACACATGGGTGATATCGCCAATGCCGGTAACGTCTATCTGCAGAACAGCGACTGGGCTAATGCAGCAACTGCTTTCGGTAACTATGCCGACCTGGCTTCTTCAGCATTCGCCATCGCTAACGGCGTGGCCGCTCCCGACAGCACACTGAGTCAGGTGCGCTTCTTCCAGGGCTACTCGTTGTATCAGATTCAGGAGTTCGCCAATGCTTATGATGCCTTCACCAAGGCACGCAAGCTGGGTTATGCCGAGAACAATATTGCTGACTTCCAGACCTCTTCGTTGGCCAACATGGTTCAGAAGATGCTGGACAACAACGAGTTTGACACAGCCATCAATTTCATTGACAATGCGCTCCAGAGTGATCCCTTAAACGGTACGTTGCATGACATCAAGGGCTTTACTACCGAGTTGAAGGATGGCGTGGATGCCGCCCTGCCTTTCTATCGCAAGGCTGCCGAGGTTGATCCCACCTATGCCAACGCGTTCTTTGATGTTGGTCGCTGCCTCTATCTGCAGGCACAGAAGATTATCGACGATAATCCCAATGCTACCAACAAGGATCTTATTCCCAAGATTGAGCCTATTTACCGCGAGGCTATTCCCTTCCTTGAGAAGGCAACCCAGCTCAATCCCGATGAGCAAAAGGCAAAGAACGTCCTCGATGACATCCTCTACAAGTTTGAGGTAATGGGTGTGAAGCTTTAATAGGTTAGATATTATACCTGTCGGGCGGTGAGGCTGATGCTTCGCCGCCCGCGTTTTCGGGAGTGTGCGACACTCGATTTGCGGGTTATGGGAAATTTACTTAATTTTGCGGCGTAATTTCTAAGGAGACAAGACAGTGAAAAGAATCGCTATTATATGTGCGGCGATGGCGGTCACGGCAATTTGTGCTATGGGTCAACAGTTGGCGGTGGATCAAGCCAAGAAGGCAATCACAGGATTGACGATGACCGTTGACAGCTATAACAAGGCCTTTGCCAAGCTCAGACCTGCTCTCACCGATGATGCCACCAGTGGCCGTGCCGAGACGTGGTCATTGGCAAACCGCATCAAGATTGAACAATATGACAAATACATGGACAATCGTCGGGTGGGCAAGAAAATCGATGCCAAGGCCATGGGCCATACCTTGATTGATGCCTATGATTACGCTATGACGGCACTCCAGTTAGATACGGTCCGCGTCCTTGACAAAAAAGGACAACCTGTCATCGACAAGAAGACCAAGCGCCCCAAGGTCAAGACCAAGTATAGCCGCGAGGTGGTCAGCCGCCTTCTCGCTCACCATGACAACTATCGCATCGTCGGCAGTGAATTGTATAATGTCAAGGACTGGGAAGGTGCCTACATCGCTTGGGACGATTACTGCAAGATGGCAGCCCGGACCGATGACCCGCGATGGCTCAAGCCCGACACGTTGGTTGCCGAGGTGCGTTACTATCAAGGCATTGCGGCATGGCAGAAGGGCGATACCATCGATGCTGTGCGCCTGTTCAGCATGGCACGTCATGGCGGATATCCCCGCAAAGAGGCTTATGATTACGCCTTGATTTGCCTCAGCGACCTGGGCAATGATGCCGAGGTGGTCAGGCTCGCCTGGGATGCCTTCCTCAAGTTTGGCACCAGTGACCCGCAGTATATTCGCATCCTGATTAACGACTTCATTACCCGTGAGGATTATTCGGGTGCTAATGACCTGATTGACGATGCGCTGGTAGCTAATCCCGATGATGACGAGTTGTTGAACCTGAAAGGGCTTGTCATCGAGAGCAAGGAGAGCATCTATGAGGCTTTCCCGTATTACCAGCGTTGCATCGAACTCAATGACAGCAATGCCAGCGGACAGTTCAATGTGGGACGATACTTCTACAACAAGGCTCAGGAGACGAGGCAGAACAGTCGTCTCTATGGTAAAAAACTCTCCGATTTGGTCAATCCCATCTACCGCGAGGCTTTGCCCTATTTTGAAAAATCCTATGCCCTCAACCCCGACAACGAGGAGCTTGTCAATGCCCTGCGCGATATCTACTACAAGTTGGGTGAAGCCGAAAAACTCCAAGCCATCGAATCAGCCCGACAATAACGTATCATTTGGAAATTAAACATCAGCGGTCAACCTTTTCGGGCTGACCGCTGACGTTTTATAACTTGCTGCTCAAGGTTATCGCACAATACCGCGCTTACTGCCTTTGACGAACTCATAGATGATGTCGCGTTCGGGGCTTGCAGGCAGTTTAGCGACTTCCTCAAGACCTTGCGTGATGTTCTGTCCTTCCTTGAAAAGGGTGCGGTAAACATCGGTTATTGCCTCCATCTGCTCGTTAGTGAAGCCACGACGGCGCAGACCCACGCTGTTCACGCCTTCAAAGGTGATGGGGTAGCGTGCAACCATGCTGAAGGGAGGAACGTCCTTGTTGACGAGGGCGCCACCTTGAATCATTGCATGACAGCCGATTCTAGTGAACTGGTGAACAAGTGCACCACCTCCGACAATTGCCCAATCTGCAACTTCGACTTCTCCAGCGAGCTGAGCTGCATTTGACATGATAATGTGGTCGTTTAACACGCAGTCGTGAGCCACATGGCAATAAGCCATAATAAGGCAGTTGCTGCCCACGACAGTCTTGCCTCGAGAGGCGGTGCCGCGGTGAATGGTGGCAAACTCACGGATGACAGTGTTGTCACCGATGATGGCAACAGTGTCTTCGCCTTTGAACTTGAGGTCCTGGGGAATGTCGCTCACCACGGCATTTGCGTGAATGTGGCAGTTCTTGCCGATGCGCGCACCACTGCGCACAACAGCTCCGCTGTCAATAATGGTGCCGTCACCGATTTCCACATTGGCATCGATGGTCACAAAGGGACCGATTTTCACGTTTTCCCCAATTTTAGCGTCAGGGTGGACGACGGCAAACTGATGAATATCCATTTTAGTTGATTGATTTCAGATTAAGTGTAAGCTATTCCTGGTTCTTGACGATCTGGGCCATGAACTCGGCCTCGGTGACGATTCTTTCGCCCACAAAGGCGTAACCCTTCATCACGGCTGTGCCGCGACGGATGGGTGTCATCAGTGACAGGTGGAAGATGAGCGTGTCACCGGGAACTACCTTGCTGCGGAACTTCACGTTGTCAATCTTCAAAAAGTAGGTTGAATAGTTCTCGGGGTCTTCCACGTTGCTCAACACAAGAATGCCACCCACTTGAGCCATCGCCTCGACCTGGAGTACACCAGGCATGATGGGCTCGTGAGGGAAGTGACCCTGGAAGAACGGCTCGTTGGCAGTCACGTTCTTGATGCCCACTATGTGCTTCCTGCCCTTCTCGATAATCTTGTCAACG
>DAIREJ010000168.1:0-4739 GCA_036795635.1 Sodaliphilus sp. | reverse complement strand
GGCATTCACATCGCTGATGTTCACCTCGCCGTCACCGTTCACGTCGGCTGCCTTAAAGAGGTCAGCATCGTCGGTGCCGCCAGACAAAATGACGCTAATCACGGCATTCACGTCGGCGATATTGACCTCACCGTCACCGTTCACGTCACCAGGTACGCACTGAGCGGGCCACTTGTCGGTGTAGCTGATCTTAACATCGTCAAGGTAGCAATATGCCGTACTGCTTCCCGACGTCTGGTTGATGCGCACCATGAGGGGCGCGTCGGTAGGCAGGTTAACCGTAATAGATGAAACGGCTTTGCCCGATGCGCTCAACGTGCCCTCGGACGGCGCCAACCAGGTTACACCGTTGTCATTAGAATAGGTGACCCTGAAATTAGCCACGGTACTACTAGGATTGTAAACCGTGAAGCTGATTTGGTAAGGAACTGCCTCAAGCAGCGCCGATGTACTTAACTGACTGGGCTTCTTCATCGCCACACCATGGCCAACGGTACCATCGGGCAACGTATATTCCTTCACGGCACACTTGGTAAAGTCCCACTTGCTGTAAACACCTTGCACGCCCTTGGCATTGAGGTCATCGGTAACTGGCATCAGTTCAAAGTCCTCCACCTCGTGGGTGACAGACGTATCGGCCTTCACGGTGAAGGTGATAAGGTGGTTATTTTCAGCAATATTTTGAATGGCAAATTCGTTGAACTTGCCGTCCCAAGTGAGTAGACCGGGCCTGGTGAAATTGGTAATCGATGTCACGCCGCCAGTGCCGGGGAAGGGGTCACTGCCACTGTCCTGGCCCGCATATTTCGCTCTAAGCAACTCAAAATACATGCGGTTGGGGTTGCAATTCACTTCATTTTGTTCCCAGATGCGAACGTTGGTCGAGTCCACACGGGCAACCAACATACCGTGGCCGGGCAGGTAGCGGTCCCACTTGCCGGCTTGACGGTTCTCGATCAGGAAGTACTCATCCTGGGTGGGTGTGTTCAGCCTGTAACCGTGGTTGCTCTCGTCAAGGGCCTGCAACGTGAAGTTACCCGTGGTGTCAATCAACTCAGGCTGAGTGAAACCCAGTGCATAGCGTTCATACAGGCTGTAGCCCACAGGGTTGCGTCCGAAGTTACCGCCACTGCCACCAGCCATTACTGACCATTCGCCAGGATTGCGGCTCTCACCGCCGCTGCCGCTGTAGTCAGTGTCATAGAGGTCGGGGAGACCCAACACATGACCAAATTCGTGGCAGAATGTACCGATGCCATTCACATCGGCCCAATAGTTTTCCCAACCTGCCATCTCGGTGGAGCAGGCATAAAGCCAGAAACTCACACCGTCGAGCGGCGGTGCCTGCCACAAGTAGTACATGTGTGGCCACAGGTAGTTATCGTTATTGCCACTGTAGTTAGCCGAATAGCCAGCTACAAGGAAAAACACCATATCAACGTAGCCATCGCCATCGCTGTCATAGTCGTTGTAGTCAACATACTCATCAGCAGCCATCAGCGCGTTCGTGAAGATGACATCACCATTGTTGGTGCTCTCAGGATAAGTACAGGTATAGGGCACGTTCACGGGTCCCACAATGTCAAATACAGGGTCAAAGATGTGGTTGGAGTTATCATAGTAATAATCTCTCACACTACCTGTCATCGACACAAAACGACCATTGAACCAGTAGCCGGTGAAATTATGGGTGTTAACCATGTTGTCATAGAAGCTGTTGGCATCGTCCATCGAGAACTCCTTGTCGGTGTAATTGATGAGGATGATGAGACCGCGAAACTGGTCATAGTCCATCATACCCTCGGCGCCCACGCGGTGCATGGCAGCATTGCGGCGCCCCTGCATCTGCGAGCCGGCACGCACTTTGGAAGGATCGGTCAAACCCTTGGGGATTGACTTCAAGGCGGTACGGTCAGCAGCAGTGCGCTGTGCTGCATCGCGGGCAATGAGGTCGCTGGGCACGAGACGCCCGCCGTCAACGGTGGCATAGGTATAGAAACCTGCTCCGTTCTTGACAATCGTATAGCCATCCACCGTGGTGTTGTAGTGGATAAACTCGTCGCCATGCAGGACAACCGTGAGTTTCGTGCCGTCGGGCTGGGTCACCTGAATGGGCATGGGATCAGCCGGGACTGCTTTCGCCATCAGGCACGACAATCCCAACAAGAAAAACAATACTCTTCTCATCATAAAATTATATTACTTGAGTTTGGTTTTATCAACCCAGGATCGAAGCAATCACCGCATTGATGTCGGCAATGTTGATTTCACCATCGTTGTTCACATCGGCAGCCTTGTTGGTCTCATCAACGGAGCCGTTGGTCAAGATGATATTGATGACGGCATTCACGTCAGCAATGTTGACTTCGCCGTCGCGGTTCACATCACCGGGAATACCCATGTCAGGACCACCCTCTTTACCCGTATAATACAGCGAGAAGTTATCGACATAGGTAGCAGTGTTCTTGTTACCACCCACCTGAGCGATGCGGAACTGGGCGCCCTGATTGTTCTTGAGGTTGAGCGACCAATAGCACAGGCTGGTGGTCTTTGCGGCTACCTCGGCAGCGTCATTGCCCGATGCACTCTGGGCCTTAACCCAACTCTGGCCGCCGTCAATCGAGTACTCAAGCGAATACTTGGCAGCAGTCGATGAGGTGTTGAATACCAACAGCGATGCCATGTAGAAGTTGTAATAAACAGGCGTGAGGCTGTAGAAGTTGCTGGGCAACTTCATCATTACGCTGTTCTCACCATCGGCCTTGCCTTCGCCCGGGGCACGCACACCCGATTTGGTGAACGACCAGTTGGTGAAGTCGCCTTCCACATCGGTGTCGCTGGTACCGGTGCTGACGGGCATCGACTCAAAGTCCTCAATGAGCATATCGAGCGAGCCATCCTTCACCACATTAAAGGTGATCAGACCGTTTTTCTCGGCAATACCCACCAGGTTGTAGTAGTTCTCTTTGCCGCTCCAGGTCTTCAAGTTGGGCAAGGTTTCGTTGGTCAGCATGGCGATGCCCTTGGTCCCGGGGAACGGATCGCTAGCCAAGTCTCCTTCGGTGGTGTTGCCGGCACGCAGCATCTCGAAGTAGTTACGGTCAGGATTACAGTTAATCGTATTGTTGCTCCACACATTGGTGTTGGTCGAGTCCACACGGGTCACAATCATGCCGTGGCCCGGGATATAACTGTCCCAACCAGTCTTCTGGCGGTTCTCGATAGTGAAAAACTCACCATTGACCGGCGTGCGCAGGAGGTAACCATCTCTTGAAACGTTCACCGCTTCTAGGCTATAGGAACCTTCGCTGTTGATCTTCTGGGGTTGGGCCCAACCTAGAGCATAGCGTTCATACAGCGTGTAGCCCGCAGGGCAACGGCCATAGTAGTAGTCGCCGCCACCAGCCATCACGTCCCAACCGCCAGGATGATGGCTCTCGCCACCGCTTTCCTCGTAGTCGGTGTCATAGAAGTCGGGCAGGCCCAGCACATGGCTGAACTCATGGCACACGGTACCGATGGCCTCGACAACAACCGAGTTGGGACTGCTCTCCCAGCCATACAGCTCGGTTGAGCTTGCATAACGGTCAGCCCATTTTCCGTCAAGGGAAAGATAGGTGTAGTACAGGTTTGAGGCATGAGGCCACAAATAGCCAGAATTGTTGCCGCCGTAACTTGACGAGTAACCGGCGACAAGGAAATAGATCATGTCGATGCGGCCATCATTGTTATTGTCATATTGCGTGAAGTCCACTTCATTGTTAGCCTGCTTGAGCACAGCCTTGAAGATGGTCGAAGACATTCTCTGGCACTGTGTCGCTTTGTAGGTGGTGGTGTAGGGACCATAGACGTCAAACGGCGGTGAGAAATCACCATTGGACTGGTCTGCGAAATAGTCACGAACACTGCCATAACATGACACGTCTTTGTCAGAATAGGGGTCATGGTATCCCGTCAACCCAGTGGTGCTGAACATCTCGGTATAGAACGCTTTGGGATCCTCGGCAGCGAACTGCATGTCTGAGAAATTAATCAGAATTACCAGGCCACGGAAATTCGCCAAATCAAAGCCCGCTTTTGAATTCATATCACGTTTTGCACGATTGACGTGAGCCTGAGCCACTTGGGTTTCATCGGTCAAACGCTTGCGGGTCCCTGCAAGCAGGGCAAGTTCCTCGGCCGTGCGCTGACCCTCGTCATGCGCGAGGATGTCGGTGGCCACCAGCGTCATACCTTCCTTCTGGGCATACACATAGGCGCCCGTTTCGGTCAGCAGCACCGTGTAGCCATCGGCTGTGGTGTTGAAGTGATAGAATTCGTCACCCACAAGGTTGATGGTCACCAATGTGCCGTCGGGCTGAGGCATCTGGACCAGACCGCGGTGGGCAGGAATAGCCAGCGATGAGATGCAGGTCATCATCGCAGCCAAAAACAACAAAGCAATTTTTTTCATTTTTCTTATTTCAGTTTTTAGTGATTAGTCCTACTCAATGGCTCAGAACAAAGACCCTGTCCGTTTCTGGGAGAAACTCCCTAAAACGGATAGTCTAAATACTGTTTCAGCCTGCAAATTTAAGGTCTTTTTTCACAAAATCAGCATTTTTCATCGCCAAAAAAGGCCTTTTCACATGTTTTTAAGGTGCAAATGCTCAGTTTTTGGATTTTTTTAATTATTTTTGTCAATTCTTTTTGCAAACACATGTTTTGCACTCAAGAGAGAAATAGGCAGGCTGAGGTTT
>DAIREJ010000167.1:0-4754 GCA_036795635.1 Sodaliphilus sp. | reverse complement strand
TCCCGAAACGGGTGAGCAGATGGACTTTGACAGCGACCTCCCCGCCGACATGGCTGCCCTCATCACCAAGTGGGAAGACTATGCACGCAACCTCGCCTCGAAGTAATCCACGACAATTATTCAAGATAAAAAGAAAACAATAAGTACAATAAATACAATTATTGGTCTCAGGGCCTTATCAGATTGTACTTATTGTATTGATTGTTTTTTCTTTGGGATCAGTGGCTTGAAGCGGTAATTCTTGTTGTTTTCAAAGAAAACTGCGGTTATAATCGCGAGGAGGAGTTATAAGACCGCGACTATAACCGCAAAAAGCAGGTTTACTGTAGTGAAGAGGATTTGCCTCTCGACTTAATTCTCTTTCTTTTTGGCGTCCAGGTGGTAGGTGAATGAGATGCCGATGTAGTGGTGCAGCGTGTCTTGCCATTCGTTAGTCTGCTGATAAGCGGTCTGGCTGCTCCAGCGCCAGTCGTCCTGGTTGAGGATGTCATCGGCAAAGAGCCTGACGTTACCCTTGTTCTTCAGGATTTTCCAAGTGATGGAAGCGTCCCAGAGCAGGCGGTTGCGGTTCATGCCACTTGATGCATAGCCTCGCCGCATGGCCTCGGTGAGTGAGGAGGCAAAGACAAAATTGCGGTAGTTGGCCTCAAACTCCATGCCATAGTTGTTGTTCCACAGCGTGGTGTTCTGGATGGGTGACTGTGAGAAGCGCAATTGGTCGGCGTTCACCTCGGTAAAGACCGAGGCCTTGATCCAGTTGTGGTCAAACGACACAGTGAGTTTGTCCTTGGGGTGAACACTCGTCTGGCGGTTGAGGATGCGCTCCTCGTGGGTGGGCAGCATGGTCAGGTAACCGTAGTAGCGTCCACCCATGACCTTGAGGTCGTTCTGCAGGCGGAAGTAGTTGCCCAATCCATGGTCATAGTTGAGGTTCACTTCCCACATGCGGCTGCCGGTCACCGACTCGGGACGGCTGGTATAGACGTTGGTCAAGGGGTCATAACTGAGTGCCGTGATGTTGCTGTGGTCTGACGTGCTGTACTTGGCGTTGAAGCCGATGGACAGTTGCCTGTTGGGTACAATGGCCTTGTAGGCCAACTGAAACTCGTTGGTGTGGCTGTCCTTCAAGCATGGATTACCCTCGATAATGAACAAGGGGTCGCTCAAGTCACGATAGCCGATGGTCTGGAGCAGTTCGGGATGCATGGTCTTGTAACTGTAGTTCAATTCCAAGTTCATGCCGCTGTTCATCTTCCATGAGAACTTGAATGATGGCTCAATCTTGAAACTGTTCCTGATGGCAGTCGTGTCAAGCAAGGCACGGGTGTAGTCCTGGTGCTCACGGTTCCAATTCAAGACCGCACTGGGCAGCAGCTGTACCTGACCGATGTTGAATGTAGAGCCTGCGGTGACGGTGTGGCCCGTGCTGTGGTAACGGTTGTTGAACGAGTTGGCGGCATCGGCCATGCCGTTGGTGATGAATTCACTGTCTATCCGAATGTTGCTGTAATTTAATTGATAGTCCATAGTGAGCATCCACTGCTTGGTGAGCCAGTGCTGATAGGTCATGCTGCCGTTCAACCCGAACTTTGATGAGGGCTCAATGGCATACTGGCTGAGCGTCGATGAGAAGCCGCTCTGATAGTCGGTGATGGCGCGGTCGGTCCACTGCTTGCTCTTGCTGTCGCTATAGTTCAGCCTTCCGGCAATTTTGAGGGAGCCGTTTTTGAAAAAATGCGTCCAGTCTCCAGTAGCGATAAGTTTGGTTTCGTGCCCGCGGTTGAGGGTATTGACATATTGATTGGCTGTGGGGATGTAGCCGTTGCCTGAATCGACCGACTGCTCTATCTCGCGTCGGTTGATTGAGCGGTTGTTGTCGTATTCGAGTTGCGCCCACAGAAAAAACATGTTGGTCGTGTCGGGTCTCCATCGCATCATGCCCAGGATTGTCGGATTCAGCGAATGGCTGCGGTCAAAGCCCGTCGTCTTGTTATAGCTCTGAGCCTCACCAGGGAAGTAATTCTCGGTTTCGCGTCCAGAATTTTTCCACATGTCATCATGTGCCAGTCCTCCACTGATGCTGTAGTAACTCTTTAGCGTCTTATTACCCTGCTCGCGGCTCCAGTTGTGCTGATATCCGCCCGAAATGCCTTGCTCTTGGCCATAGCCGTAACCCGAACTTAATATAGATTGGTTTTGGTAGCGTCTATGCCGTTTGGCCACATTATTGGCGTCACCGAACACCATGACCGGGTCATTCTTGGAAAGACGGTTCATTTGGACCTCGGCCTCATAGTGGTCGCGGGTCCTGTAGCCTGCAGTGGCATCGCCATACCAGCGGTCGAGGAATCCCGGCTTGATGGTCAGGTCCAGCACCATGTCCTCGCTGCCGTCATCGTTGCCGGTGTGCTCCTTGAGTTCTGACGCTTTGTTGTAGGCTTTGATATTCTGCACCGCCTCGGCAGGCAGTTGGCTCACCAGGTCGTTGCCGCCGAAGAGGCTCTCGCCACCCATCGTCAAACGGATGGGCTTGCCGTTCCACCACAGTTTGCCGTTAGCATCCGTTTCAACGCCAGGCAGTTGCTTGATGAGTTCGTCAAGTCGGGCACCTTCTTGCAGCCTGAATGCCGATGGGTTGAACACGATGGTATCGCCGTGCATTGTGAACCGTTTTGCATGTCCCGTGACCTCGATCATCTGCAACATCTGCGAGGACATCTTCAACTCGATGGCACCGATGTCGAGCGTATCCTTGCGACTGTCGGACAGCGCCATGACGTTTTTCTTCTTGTTGTAGTAGCCCAGCATGGACACCTCCAACTCGACACGTCCATCGGTATAGAACGAAAATCGGCCAAGCGAGTCGGCTATCACAGTGCTACCTGAATAGCTGGTTTCACTGATTTGCTTCATGTATTGAACCGTTGCGCCAGGCAAGGTCTCCCGGGTGTCGGTGTCGATGACCTGTCCGTAAATAATATCCGCAAAAGATGATAAAGCACTGAATATCATCAATATAATTGTAATGTAGTATTTCACAATAGGGCATAGTTATGGCTGTCTCATGTGATATTTTACATGAAACAGTGGGTTAAATTTTAGTCTACTTTAGTCAGGATTCCAGTTGTGTATACTCTTGCTTTTGTTCTCGAGGAGATCGACCATGCTCTCGAGGAAGAGGAGTTCGTTCTCTTTGAGTTTTTTCTTTTCCTTGAGTTGCTTATAGACCGAAGCAAGTTGCTGCATAGCGATTTTCAGGTCGGCCTGGTCCAGACAGTCGGTATTCTTGCACAGTTCGTAGAGCTTCGACAGGTAGAGGTAGCGGTCGCCCGGCTGTTGCACCTTTTCGACATAGAAGAGCAGTTTCTTCATCCAGTCATTGGCATTGGGTTGGCTCGAAGAGGATAGAGAGAATGAAAGGGATTGACCGTCCGATAAATCAGAAAGCGCTCCTTGGGCTTTTTCCATTGCAGATTTATATTTCTCCATGCCTTGCTGGTACTTTTCCATACCGGCTTGGAATTGTTCCATGTACTTGTCGTAGTCGTCAGAGCTGATCACCACAGAACTGATCATCCTATGGCCTTCGGTTGCTTTGGTCTTGATGGGAGCGTAGGTGGTGATGAGACGTCCGCTGATGCTGTCGCTGTCGTCGAGATTGCTCCACTCCAGGGTGTAGGTCGTGCGGTGCTGCTTGTCGTCAGGGGCGACAAAGCCCACGGTGTAGCAGTGGTCACAGGCCAGACCCACGACAATGGTTTGTTCGGGACTGTAATAGAGCCTGTAGCCCTGGAAACTTCCGTCGTCGTTGTCGCTCCACCACAGGGTGTAGACGTCTGCATTGCTGTTGCCATTGACTTGTTCATAGACCCGTTTGGCGTTGTTGATTAGGCCCACGCTCTCGCTGTCGATGGTGAACTTATATACATCGAGTTGTCCTTCTCTAACTCCGGTCTCGGGGTCGGAATAGATGGTATGCATCTGACTGAGGCCCTCAAGAGGCACGGCATTGATGATGTCGTCGAAAGCCTCGTTCAGGCAGTCCTCATAGACGTTGGCGCTGGCCAAGGCGGGCATGAGCAAGGCGAAAAGCGTCGCGATGATGATATGGCTGGTTGTTTTCATATTGAGGGGATATTGTTAGTGGGTTGATTGTTCAATTCATTTTCTAACTCTTGTTCGAGGTCGATGAGCACGATGCTGCCGTCCTCGTCTTGCACCGCCCTGAATCCGTTGGCTTCCAAATCGATGATGAAGGCGCGGCGGCGCAGATCATCGAGTTCGCGCTGCAGGCGTTCATTCTCTCGGGCGAGTTTGGCATTCTCGGCCTGCAAACGACGTGTCCTTGATGTTGTTGCTGCAACCTTACTGCGAAGGGCGGATTTGGGCGGGTTGGCGACAGCCAATTGTTGCATTTCCACCGCCGGGGGGGCGGAGACGACAGGAGTGTCGACCGTTTGAACCTCGGCAACAGGAGGTTGCTGCGTGACCGTCGTGGAAGTGCCGGGACGAAGCATCGTGAGTGAGACGATGACTGCGGTAATGGCAGCTGCAGCGGCTATGCCCCACCAACGATGTCGCATCTGACGCATGAGTGGCGCCGTGGACGCTTGCGAGGAGAGCAGTTCTCCTTCCATCCCTCGGTCGAAATAACCGAACATCTGGCGGTAGTCCTCCCACTCCCGGGGCACCTCATGGGTGCGGAAGTAGTCGCCCAGCGCGGCCTCTTCCTCCAGTGTGGTGAGTCCGTTCAT
>DAIREJ010000166.1:0-4760 GCA_036795635.1 Sodaliphilus sp. | reverse complement strand
GGCCCTCGAGGAGGCTGCCTACAAGTTCATGACCGAGATGGGCGACCTGACCGTCTATGCCTTCTACGGCGAGATGGGTGCCGGCAAGACCACATTCATCAACGCCTTGTGCAAGGAACTGGGCGTTGAGACCGACGTGACCAACTCGCCCTCGTTTGCCATCATCAACGAGTACCGCAGCGACACCACCGCCGAACTGATCTACCACTTCGACTGCTACCGCCTCGAGAAGGAGGAAGAAGCCGTTGACCTGGGCGCCGAGGACTACTTCGACAGCGGCGCGCTGTGCTTCATCGAGTGGCCCGAGCGCATCGACGGCCTACTGCCCGACGACACTGTGCGCGTCGATATCACCGTCAACGATGACGAGAGCCGCACCCTCAAGATGACTTTCCCCACCGCCTGACCATGCCACACTACATCAAGGTCAGCCAGACGGCGAGCACCAACACCTACCTGTCCCGCTTGGCGGCAACGCTGCCAGGCGGAACGGTGATTTATACCCCCAGCCAGACCGCAGGCCGTGGCCAGAAGGGCAATTCTTGGGAGAGCGAGGACGGCAAGAACCTCACGTTCTCCCATCTGCTCAAGCGCCCACCCGTCAAGGCGCGTGACCAGTTCTACTTGAGCGAGGCGGCTGCCCTGGCCGTGGTCGAGGCGCTGACTGCCGAGGCTGGCGAGGGATTTACCGTCAAGTGGCCCAACGACGTCTATTGGCAGGACAAAAAGGTGTGCGGCATGTTGCTCGAGAACTCCCTGGACGGCGCCGCCATCGCCCACTGTGTCGTGGGCATCGGCATCAACGTCAACAAGGAGCGTTTCCTGAGCGATGCCCCCAATCCCGTGTCCCTGCTCAACATCACGGGTCATGAACACGACCTGATGGCCCTGTTGAAGCGCGTGTGCTCCCGCATCGAGGCGCTGGTCGATGCCCTGGGTGACGAGGCCGCCCGCAGCGACCTGCATCGGCGCTACATGGCCGCCCTGTACCGCAACGACGGGCAGATGCACCCCTATGAGGACGCCGAGGGTCACCGTTTCAATGCCACCGTCGCCGGCATTGCCCCCGACGGCACCCTCACCCTGCGCCACGAGGACGGCACCACTCGCGACTACCTCTTCAAGCAAGTCAAGCACATCATCAACGAAGTTGTCCTCTAACCCTCAAAAAAAACAAAACCAAAATGAAAACAATGAATACAACAAATACAATGGCATCCACGCTATTTGCTGGATAGCATAGTATTTATTGTACTTGTTTTCCTTCTATACCTGAGATTATGAATATCGTCGTTTATTGCAGTTCCATGGAGGGGCTGGAGGAGAAATACCAGCAGTTGGCCATCGCCCTGGGCTCCTGGATTGGCCAGCAGGGCCACACCCTCCTGTACGGTGGCTCCAATGCAGGCCTGATGCACGTCACCGCTGCCGCCGTCCATGCGGCTGGCGGTCACATCGTGGGTGTCATCCCCGAGATGTTCAGGCACCGCATCGACCCCGTGTGTGACGAGGTGGTCTATACCGCCAACCTGGGCGACCGCAAGCAGTACATGATTGAGCACGGCGACGTGTTCATTGTCCTGCCTGGCGGCATCGGCACCCTCGACGAGTGGATATCCACCCTCGCCGTCATGACCATCGGCAACGACGATCCTCGTCCCATCATCGTCGCCGACCTCGACGGTATGTTCGACCCCACCCTCCAGCAACTCGCCGTCCTCTCCCGCACCCCCTTCGCCCGTGGCAAGGACCTCTCCCGCACTCTCGTCGCCCACAACGCCGACGAACTCCTCCACACCCTTAACAACCTAACCGGAAAATAGGGACTGTACTTGATGCCACTGCCTTGCTGGCGGTGAAGGCTTTAACTATTATAGGACTGAGGCAGATTGACAAAAACAAAAAAGATTTCAGTTTTTGTGGTTGCCCTGTTCTTTTTTATATATCTTTGTGAGGATTATGGGGGAATTTATGAAATTCCCTTTTTGAACTAAACAACAACAGTTTACCATCTTGACGATTATGAGAAAACTTTTATCAGTTATCACCGTTTTTATCGCCCTGTGTGCCATGATGGGTTGCAGACCGTCACAGGCCGAAACCGCCGAGCAACAGCGAGCCGACAGCCTCAGAGTGGCTGACAGCCTCAGAGTCCTGGACAGTCTGCGCATCACTGACAGCTTGAGGGTGGCCGACAGTATCCGTGTTGCCGACAGCATTGCCAACGCAAAAAAGGAACAAGAGGCAATCACATTCATCACCGATATGTATAACAACATCAAGTACGAGGACTATGGCTTCCTGAAAAAGCACTGTACCACCAAGATGCTCAAGTTCCTCCGCGACAACTATGATTATGATTGTTTAGACGACAACTGCCTCGCTGTTTGGATGTTCCGCAGCGGTAACCAGGATGGAATCAATGAAAAACATGGCATTATCTCGGTGACCCCCCAGGGCGATGATTGGTATCTGTATACCTTCTACGATATGGGTTACAAGGCTTCCCACACCATCAAGGTCATCAACGACAATGGCAAAATGATGATTGACGGTCTCAAAGAATGACAACAATCAGCACATTAATCATTTTTGCGGCAGCCATCATCCTCATGGTGGTGGCAATTGCTCGTTTCAAGGTTCATCCGTTCCTGGCGATACTGGGCACGGCACTGTTATTGGCAGCGTTGCTCGGTGTCCCGTTTGCCGACATTCCCGATGTAATCGGCAAGGGATTTGGCGGTATGTTCAGCGGCATTGCCCTGGTCATCATCTTCGGTATGTTGATTGGCAGCATTCTTGAGCGCACCGGCGCCGCCGTGGCGTTGGCTCGTGCCGTAGAGCGCATGGTGGGCAAACGCCATCCCCGTTTGGCGATGATACTCATCGGATGGATTGTGTCAATTCCTGTCTTTTGTGACAGCGGTTTTGTGCTGGTGAGTCCTATAGGTAAATCGCTGGCACAACGCTCGGGCTTATCGCCCGTTCCGCTCATGTTAGCCTTGGCTGCGGGCCTGTTTGCTTCGCATGTGTTCATCCCGCCAACCCCAGGTCCCGTGGCAGCCGCGGGCATGGTAGGACTTGAGAACAATCTGCTCTTGGTCATCGGCTTGGGTGCCGTAATATCGCTATTGTCGCTCATTCCCGCTTATTTCTTTGCTGGACGCGTTGGCAAGCATTGTAAAGATTATTCCGAGGACTCTAAGGTCTCCGAGAACTCCGAGAACCTACCCCCAAGGGTAAACGCTGTGCTGTCATTTTTACCCATCATCTTACCCATCGTGCTCATGGCGCTGGGCAGCGTGGCATCGCTGGCAAGCCTACCCGAGAATATTGCCGCCGTATTCACCTTCTTGGGCAAACCAGTCATCGCGCTAATGATAGCGCCCTTGTCCTGCCTGCCACTGCTCATGCGGCAAAAGATGACTAAAGAATTTTACGATATCACGCAGTCATCGCTCAAAACTGCAGGTCCCATCATCTTCATCACCGCAGCAGGCGGTGTGCTGGGTGCAGTGGTTGTGGCAAGCGGTTTTGTGGATATCATCAAGGAGTCGGGTGATTCGCTCAAGATGTTGGGCGTGTTCTTCCCCTTCCTCATTGCCGCCATCTTGAAGTCGGCCCAAGGCTCATCGACAGTAGCCATCACGACCACAGCGAGCATGATGGGCATGTTCAGCGACTCGGGCTCGATGATGAACGCGTTGGGCTTCACGAGTCCTCTTGCCGCAGCGCTTGTAGTGATGGCAATCGGTGCCGGAGCGATGACCGTGTCACACGCCAACGACAGTTACTTCTGGGTGGTGACTGGTTTCGGCGGCATCAAGGCCCGCGACGGTTACCGCACCATGACACTCATGACACTCATCATGGGCATCACCGCCATCATCCTCATCGCCCTCGCCGCTACCTTCTTGCTCTAAAAACACATATCTTTCGAGGGTTGTGTGCCATAACGTCAGTCATGGGCTGATGGCATGGTTCTTGCAGCGCCGTATAAGATTCAACAGATTTATCCGTTAAGAAATTATATCAATCAACATAACACGAAATTGACACTATGATAAGCAAAGTCTATACCCGCACCGGCGATAGCGGAAAAACGTCGCTCGTGAGCGGCACGCGCGTCGACAAGGACGACGTGCGCGTCGAGGCCTACGGCACCGTTGATGAACTCAACTCCAACTTGGGTGTGCTCCTGCACAGCACAAAACTCGACGACCCCGACATCGTCGCCGTCATCCGCAAAGCACAGAACAAACTGTTCAACATCGGCGCCTATCTCGCCAATGACAAAGCTGACTCACTCTACGGCGTGAAAAAAGAGGACGTGGAGGAGCTCGAAAAGATGATGGACCAGATGAACGAGGAACTGCCGCCCACCCAAGGTTTCGTCCTTCCTGGCGGAACGCGCCTGTCGGCGACAGCCGACCGATGCCGCACTGTCACCCGCCGCGCCGAGCGTCGCATCGTGACGCTTGCCAAGGTTGCCACCGTTGACCCCCTAGTGCTGGAATACCTCAATCGTTTGAGCGATTTCTTCTTTGTTTTCGCGAGATATAACAACATCCAGAACCAAGTCGAGGAAATTTATTGGGACAAAAACGCTTGACAGGAAAAAATAATCCCAAAAAATCAATCGTATCTAAAAAATTATATTACTTTTGCGCAATTTTAAAAAACACAGGATTTTTTTCATAAGAACGAACTACTATGTATTGGACACTTGAATTGGCAACAAAACTCGAGGATGCTCCATG
>DAIREJ010000165.1:0-4796 GCA_036795635.1 Sodaliphilus sp. | reverse complement strand
AGTCATTATCGAGCACAACCTCGATGTCATCAAGTGTGCCGACCACATCATCGACCTGGGACCTGAAGGCGGCGACGCAGGCGGCAACATCGTCGTCACAGGCACGCCCGAACAGGTGGCACAATGCAAAGAGAGTCACACAGGCCGCTACCTGGCCGAGAAATTACATCACGCCTGAAATTCTTAAACTACGAATTACGCAAATTGAATTAATTTTGGCATCCGCGTACAATTATCACGAATGGCACTCTTGCTGAAGTGCTAAGATTCTTTTGAGTATGGAGATTCAAGAAATATTGAGGGGGATAAGGAAGGAGTTTTTTGCCTTCCGCAACGGGATTGTAGCCGACAAATTGAGGAAAGCCGGTGACCCGCACAGCATGATTATGGGATGCCTGCTGGTTGACATCCAGGGCATCGCCCAACGTCAACGTGAGTCCATCGGCGATACCGTGCAACTGGCTGCCATCGCCAGTGAGCTCTGGTGTGACACTCACTCCCGTGAATGCCGTCTTGCCGCGCCCATGCTTTACCCTGCCGATGAGATGCGCCTTGACATGGCTTTGGATTGGTGTGATAGTGTCGAGACGACCGAGGTCGCCGATAATCTGTGCCACAAACTCTTGCGCCACACCAATGAGGCCGACACCTTGTTCCGCCGGCTCATCGCCAAAGACAAGCCACTGGTTAAATACACGGGCTACCGCCTGCTCATGAACCTGATTATCTTGGGCAAGGTTACTCCCAGCCCATCGTTGAAGGCATTGGCCGAAGCTGACGCACATCAACCAATGCTCTCGCAGTTAATCAAAGAAATCTTGGAGGAATCGGACGAGTGAGCCCCCTACTCGCCGACAGGCTGCCGCCCTTTCAGCTGTTTGTAAAGGGTCATTGAGAAATGGAGATAGGCGAGCACATAAACTGCCGCCAGCACGATGGACTCTCCATAACGCTCATCCACCAAGTAAAAGCCGTAGTGATAAAAGCTGATGAGCACGGACAACAGCGCATACTTGAGATAGCGGCGATGAATTAATCCCATCAAAACAAGCATCATATCCAACGCATAGGCATAGCGGTCGTGCATGCTGGGCAAGAATAGCACCATCGTCCAGACAAACCAAGCAGCAATGGCATAGTAGCCTTCCTTGGCATCGAAGAAACGCTTATTGTTCATGCACACAAAAGCCCCGGCAAGTACGGCAAAGAGGGTGAGAAGGATGGCAAAACCCTCCAAAGCGTTGTAGTCATTGCCCAAGATGACCCAAAAACTGGAAAAATTCAGGAACATCTCGTTATAGTCTAGCGTCTGGTTCTGGTAGATGGTCCAGGGCTCAAGCAGGTTGCGTCCATAGGCAAAAGCCAAGGCACCTGAAAGCCACAAAACAGCCACTGATATCAGCACATTAAATACCGAGAAACGCTTGGAGACCAGATAGTAGGTACCAATGAAAGGTAAGAAGAAAATCGCCTGCAACTTGCAGCTGAACGCCAAGCCCAGGAACACGAAAGCCCAAATAAACTTGTCCTTGCGCAGCCAATAGAGCGTTGCCAGGCAGAAGAAGGTGTACATCGAGTCGCATTGCCCCCAATAGGCCGAGTTGACAATGACCGTGGGCAAGAGCCACACCACCGCCCCCACGAGACAAGAGCGATACAGCACCCGCCTGCAACAGGCGTTATCCGCGCTGCAGTCGTTTCCTTTACCTGAAACGCCGTTAAGCATGATGTCGCGGTAGATGACCGCCACCATGACCGCCATCGCCACATCAAAGGTCACCGACAGCATCTTGTACTGATAGGCAGGAGAGATGTCGATGTAGGTCATGAAAGAAATGATGGTCTGATACAAGAGACCATAATCTCCCACTTGAGCCGACAAAGCCGACAGGCCTCCCGAGTCCCGAATCTGGTCAAACCAGGGTATAAGACAATAGAGCATGTCGGGCGACATGTAATTCCTGCCAGCCAAACGGATGACCGCACCAACAAGAACGAGGAAAAGCAGGAAAAGCAGATGCCGCCTGTTCACGATGAAATCAATGAGTTTTCGTTCGATGGAAGTCATGCCTTTCACTGTTTTAAGGTTTGCTCGTCACTGTTCTTGAGTCGGGCATAAATGATGCCCGTGAAATGCAGATAGGCCAGCAGATAGATGACAGAAGCCAAAATAGGCGCCTCATCACGCTGTTCAAACAGGAAGCAGCCGTAGAAATAGAGGCTTGTCAGCACAGCCACGACAGCATATTTGATGAAGCGGCGGTCGCAGCAGGCCATCAACACCAGCAGCAAATCCAGCAGATAGGCATAACGGTCATGCATGCACGGCAGGAAAAGCACCATCGACCAGATGAACCACGCCACGACACAGTAGTAGTTCACACGGCTGTGTAGAAACCGACGGTGGTTCAGGCACACATACATGCCCGTGACCACGACGCACAGGGTGAAAAAGATGGCATACCACCTGAATCCCCAGTAGTCATCTCCCAACAGTATCCAGAAACTGGGAAAACTCAAGTACATCAACTGGTAGTGGCTTGACTGACCATAATAGATCTGCAACGGGGCGAGAAGACCGCGGCCATAGGCAAAGGCCATCACACCCATCAGCCACATCACAGCAAGCGAAATGAGGATATAAACAACGCTGAAACGCCTGGTAATCAAATAATATACAACGATGAACGGTACGATGAAAATCGTCTGCAGTTTGCAGCTGAACGCTAAACCTAGGAACACGAAAGCCCAGATAAACTTATCCTTGCGCAGCCAGTAGAGCGTTGCCAGGCAAAAGAACGAGTACATCGAGTCGCATTGTCCCCAATAGGCCGAATTCAGCATCACCGTGGGCAACAGCCACACCACCGCCCCGACCAGGACCGTGCGCGTCAACAACAACTCGCGTGCCTCGCGGCTCAAGGCTGCATCCTGGCCTTTACCACTCCAACCGTTGAGCGTCAAGTCCTTGTAAGCCAGCGCAGCCATGACAGCCAAAGCGGCATCAAATATCACCGACAACAATTTGTACTGATAGATGGCGGGAACACTCACATAGGTCATCAGCGAAATGATCGTCTGATAAAACAAGCCGTAATCACCCACCTGGCTTGAGAGCGCAGGCAAGCCGCCAGCGGCCTTGATTTGATCAAACCAAGGCAAGAGCGCATCGCGCATATCCAACGAAACAAAATCACGTCCAGCCCAGCGAATCAGCAGCCCTATCACTGCCGCAATCACTAAAAACAAGAGCCGGCGATGCTTGTCGATAGACACAAGGAGGTTTTTCTCGAGTGACGTCATCTTACCATTCTCAGTTTATCAGATTGTCGAATATGACATGGGCAAAATTAATACAAATATTTAGAGCAGACAAACGGCATGCAGTTTTTTGAACGGCACGAGACCCACCGAGACGCATCAGCTGTCCCACATTAGGTCACGTATCACGCTGTCACTGAGAACGATGCCCTCATCAGTTAGCACATAGCGGGTAGCATTCGCCACACGCAAGTAGCCCTGGGCGATGTGACGCTGAGCCTCACGGGTGAAGTGCAGCAGGGCCTGTTCGCCGAAGTCGGCACCCAGTCGCTTGGCATCCACACCACGGGCCGTGCGCAAGCCGAGCATCACCCGCTCGTCATAGCGTTCCCACCAGGTCATCTCTTCGGACTCACAAGCGGGCTCACCATGATGGATTTTCTCCAAATATCCCCGAAGGTTGCAGGGATTGCTGCGCCTGACGCGTCCGTCATAGCTGTGTGCCGCCGCTCCTAGTCCCAAGTAGGGCGTCTCGTCCCAGTAAGACGAGTTGTGGCGGGAATGACAGCCAGGCAACGCGAAATTTGAGATCTCGTAGTGCTCATAACCCGCCCCGCGCAACCGTTTGACCAGCGTGCGGTACATTGCGACGCAGACGTCCTCGGGCACCTCCTCGACCTCGCCCCGCTCGCGCTGCCACCACAATCGGGTGCCGTCCTCGTAGGTGAGCCCATAGGCCGAAATGTGCTGTGGATGCAAATCAAGTGCCTGATTTACAGACTGCGTCCAAGATACCAACGTCTGTCCCGGCAAGCCATAGATGAGGTCGATGCTGATGTTGTCAATGCCAACCGAGCGCAGGTTCAGCACAGCCTCGACAGCCTGTCGTGCCGTGTGTCGCCGGCCAATCGCGCGCAGGATATCGTCCTCAAACGATTGCACACCCATGCTCACGCGGTTCACAGCCAACGGAGGCAACGACGCGCACCAGTCGGGTGTCACATCGTCGGGATTGGCCTCGACGGTGAATTCCTCCACCCCGCTCAAGTCCAGCACATCGGCCAGACCCGTCACCAGGCGCTCCAGCAGCGACAACGGCAGCTGCGAAGGCGTTCCCCCGCCCAGATAGAGCGTCTTGACCGGCTCGCCGTCCAGTTCATCACGCCGCAGCCTCGCCTCGGCAATCACCGCCTCGACGTAAGGTCCCGCCGCCTCGTGCAACGACAAGGTCGAGAAGAAGTCGCAATAGCTGCAACGACTCGCACAGAACGGTATATGGACATAAACACCAGCCATTGATCCCATCATGAGATGAAGCACAAAGTTACGTCATTTTCCCGAAAAAGGAAAGATGTCAAAAAAAACTTTTTAATAATGTTGTGACAAACGACAAAAATTACTAATTTTGCAGGCTGTTTAACGAACAAAACAACAATTCACTAAATAACAACCATTTAACAACAAAATTTCACTAATGAAAGTTTACAAAACAAACGAGATCAAGAACATCTCTCTCGTCGGTGGCAAGGGCGCTG
>DAIREJ010000164.1:0-4960 GCA_036795635.1 Sodaliphilus sp. | reverse complement strand
CCCGCCAATACCGGCAAGCCAGTGCCCACCATCGGTTTCATTGCCCACATGGACACGGCACCCGACATGAGCGGTCATGATGTGAAGCCCCGCATCGTCAAGTATGAAGGCGAGCCCATCGTGTTGAGCGAGGAACCCCGCATCGTGCTCGATCCCGAGCAGTTCCCCGAGATGAACGACTACAAGGGACAGGAATTCATCGTCACCAGCGGCGACACTCTGCTCGGCGCCGACGACAAGGCCGGTATCGCCGAGATACTCAGCGCTGTGGAATGGCTGCAGGAGCATCCCGAGGTGAAGCATGGCAACATCCGCGTGGGATTTAATCCCGACGAGGAAATCGGCCTGGGTGCTCACCACTTTGATGTGGAGAAATTCGCCTGCGACTGGGCTTACACCATGGACGGTGGTGCCGTGGGCGAACTGGAGTTTGAGAACTTCAATGCCGCCAGCGCCAAGATAACCTTCAAGGGTCTGAATGTGCATCCGGGTGCCGCCAAGCACAAGATGCTGAACTCGATGCGTGTAGCCTTGCAATTTGCCACAATGTTGCCGCGTTGGGAGACCCCCGAGCACACCGAGGGCTACGAGGGCTTCTACCACCTTATCCGCATGGAGGGCGGTGTCGAGCAGACCACGTTGAACTATATCATCCGTGACCACGACCGCGCCCGCTTCGAGAGCCGCAAGCGCGAGATTGAGCACCTGTGCAACAAAATCAATGCCGAGTTCCCCGATTGCGCGACTTGTGAAATTAAGGACCAGTACTACAACATGCGTGAGAAGATTGAGCCGGTGATGAACATCATCGATATGGCCAAGCAGGCCATGGAGAATGCTGGCGTTACCCCCAAGGTTCAGCCCATTCGCGGCGGTACTGACGGAGCGCAACTTTCGTTCAAAAACTTGCCCTGTCCCAATATCTTTGCTGGCGGCATGAACATGCACGGTCGCTTTGAGTATGTGCCCATTCCCTCGATGGAGAAGGCCATGATGACCATAGTCGAGATCTGTAAACTGGTAGCCGAAAAGTAAAAACTCGCTAAATAATTTGGCGGGTATGTAAAAAAGCTATACCTTTGCACCGCTTTTTGGAGATTCGCTAGCTCAGCAGGTAGAGCACATCCCTTTTAAGGATGGGGTCGTGGGTTCGAGCCCCACGCGAATCACAATGGCTATGGCGTTGTCCTCACACGGGGATGGCGCCGTTTTTTGTCGGTCTATAAAGCAAAGGGGCGTTGCTTTTGCAGCGCCCCTTTATTTTATAGGTTGTAAACAGGGATTTAGCCCAGAATGAGTCCGATGAGTGCGTTCACATCGGCAATGTTGACCTCGCCGTCCTTGTTCACGTCGGCGCGATTCACAGTGCCTTCGTCATACTGTTGACCCAAAATGATACCAATAATGATATTCAAGTCACCGATGTTGACCTCGCCGTCCAGGTTGATATCGCCGGGAAGTTCGATAGGAGGCACGATATAATCCAAGTTGTTGAAATACTCATCCAAATAGGGCATATGCTGCCTGATCCAGTTCTCGATATAGTCCATCTCGGCGCTCAGGTCCAAAGGCTTCTCTGCCAAGTCGGTGTCACCACTCCAACGGCTCTCCTCACGAGCGGCTGCACCGCAATCTTCTAGTTCGTTGATGACACTGCGGTAGCGGTTCACGAGATTATCGGTATCGAGCACAGTTTTACGCAGTTCATTATAGCGTGCTACGATTTCCGTACCAAATGCTTCGGTTTCAAGCATCATGGCCATGGGGACATGTGAAATCCAACTCAAATCCTGATCAGGCTTCACCATGTCGGGAAGGTCAACATCAGGTGCGAAGTTCTGGCCTAAACAGATGTCCAAGTCCCAAGGAGCCATCGTCAAACGCGGATGATTTCTACGGTCATAGACAGCATAGCAAATATTCTTGCTTTCGTTATCCAGGGCTTGAATCGACGCGATGAAAATGAGGTAATCCTCCATGACGGGCACATCGAAGTAGTAACCCAGGCTGTCGATGCGCAACTGGTGGTTGAATTCATCCTTGCCAGCACGGTTGGCAAACCAGACGGCATTTTCAAGGGTCCTCCAGCTGACGGTATGGACATCGTCAAAGTCGGGATATTTGAGTTCAAAGCCGTCCCAATAGGTTGTGCCATAAGGACGCGGTTCGGGATCGCTCATGGTGACAGTGCGGGACCACCTGTCGGTTTTCCACAGTTGGCCATGGATTAGGTATTCTTGATAGCCTACTTTCTCTGGATGCATGAGCTTCATCTGCTTGCGGTCGATAGGTTCGCACATGTTATAGATACCCATATAGGCACCATTCAGCATCAACTCGACAATCTGGCCGCGTGAGCCGTTGCGTGCATTGGGCAGGGAGTCGGCATACCAGGGGCGACGTGCCATGTCGAGCCACAGGTCGGTGCTCACTCGGTTTCGAACACGCAGAAAGTCCATTTGTCCAGCATCGAGGACCCAGGTGTTGTCGTTGCGCAGGCCAAAGAAACGCCTGTCCATTTTAGCGGAGTCTTCGTCCTGAAACTTGATGTTGTAGTTGCGTTTGTGTTTTCCAGGAAGGTTGGTTGCAGTGCCGCGCCATTTGAGTTTGGCGAACATGGGCTCGGCATACGCTGAATCGGGCTCGCTGACAATGACGGAGCCGTATTTGTAGTTATTGCCGAATTTGCCGAAGAGTTCCACGATAGGCAACCAAGTGAAGGTGATGCCGCCGGTATACAAGCTGTCATCAATCATGACCGAAACGGTGTAGAGCTTTCCGCCCTCAATATCCTGGAAGGTAAATGTGTCGCCGTTTGCAATGGCAACATCTTCAATCAACAGTTCACTCATCTCGTCACCGAAGCTCACCGTTGCGTCATAGTCGCTGCCGAACAATGCTTGCGGTATACTGCAAAGCCACATGTTGTTGATCGTGTCAAGCGGTGCGCGGTGTCCACCGATGTTGAGCGTCTGTGCCCAAGAAGTCACTGCCACCAGCGCGATTGCTAAAGACGTGAGTAATTGTTTTTTCATTTCTTTTGTATTAAATATTGATGATGTTCTAATTTGGGCGCAAAGATAGTAAAAAGTTTTGATGCATATGATTAGCAGCGTGGAAATTGCATCTTATTATCGTCTCTGCACGCAGTTTTGGCGGTAAAAACCACGATTATGCCGCTTCACCAAGATGATAGTGCAGACCTGTTACATTTTTTTAAGAAAAAAACTCTGTTTTTCTTTTTTGTTTATAGAGGAATAACGCTAAAAAAGAAGTAACTTTGTTGGCTCAATTAAACAAAAACTTGAAAATCACTCGATAGCAATGAAAATATTTACCAATGACGGACTGCGCCGTATTGGCGATCATACTGTAGAAAAGGAGGGTATTGAGATGCTGGACCTGATCGAAAGGGCTGCATCGGCAGTATCCTATGAACTCATATCGCGCTGGAGGACATCCAAGCGTTTTGTCTTCTTCGCCGGTCCTGGTGACAACGGCGCGGATGCTCTTGCTGTGGCAAGGATGATGTATGAACAGGGCTACCGCCCCGAGGTTTACCTGTTTAATATCAGGTCGGCTCAGTTGTCACCTTGTTGCCTTGCCAATCGTGATCGTCTGTTGGAAACGGCAGGCGATGACCTGGACTTCATTGAGGTAATCCAGAACTTCACGCCCCCTGCGCTTGATGAAAACGACGTCGTGGTCGACGGTTTGTTCGGTAACGGTTTGCGCACCCAACTCAAGGGTGGCTACACCGCATTGGTGCAATACATCAATTCGAGTGATGCCTATGTTGTGTCGATTGACATCCCCTCAGGCATGTTTGGTGAGTGGAACATGGGAAATGATCGCCGCAACATCATCCGCGCTGACCTTACCCTGACCTATCAGAGCAAGCGCCTCGCCTTTTATTTTGCCGAGAATGCCGAGTGCGTGGGTGAGTGTAAGGTACTGGATATTGACTTGGACCGCGAGAGCATAGCTCGCACCTCGACCGACTACTACCTGATTGAGCGAGATGATGTGCATGAGGTGATGCATCCACGCAATCCCTTCATCAACAAGTATGACAACGGAACCCTGCTACTTGTAGCAGGCAGTTACGGCATGATGGGAGCGGCTGTGCTTGCTGCTCGCGGCGCGTTGCGCACAGGTGCAGGACTGGTTACGGTCCATGCCCCGCGTTGCGGCTATCAGGTGTTACAGACAGCTGTCCCTGAGGCTTTGTTCGAACCCGACCGAAAGGAACTGATGACATCGGCTATTGACCTCAAGCACACTTATAGCGTGGTAGCGCTCGGTCCAGGTATGGGCGTGAGTGATGAGTCTCTCGAGGCTATCCACCACTTTATCATGAACTTTAAGCGTCCTTGCCTGTTGGATGCCGATGCGCTCAACTGCATCTCCCGCCGCCCCATGTTGCTCCGCAGCATTCCTCCCCGCAGCATCATCACGCCCCATGCCATCGAATTCGACCGCTTGTTCGGCGAACACAACACCGATGAGGAACGTCTCAAGAAGGCGATAGATGTCTCAAAACTGTATAATATCACCATCGTGCTCAAGGGACATTACACGATGACCGTGCGCCCCGACAGCAAGGTGTATGTCAACAGCAGCGGCAATCCCGGTATGGCGACTCCAGGCAGTGGTGATGTGCTCACTGGAGTCATCTCAGCCCTAATCGCACAGAACTATCCTGCCGACTGGTCGGTTGTGCTGGGAGTCTATTTACATGGCTTGGCAGGTGACTTGGCAGCCCAGGAACATGGCACATACGGCATGGTCGCCAGTGACATCGTCGATAATCTGGGCAAGGCCATCATCGAAGTGATGAAATAAACACTGCTCATTATCAAACTAATAACGGTTGTCAACCAATTTGGTTGTCAACCGTTATTAGTACCTGAAGTGGGACTTGAACCCACACGGCCGCAATGGCCAAGGGATTTTAAGT